>NZ_JBSGUP010000006.1:0-40164 GCF_053607985.1 Streptomyces sp. NPDC055078 | reverse complement strand
GTCCGGGCCGGTGGCCGGTCGCAGTCGTCCGGGCCGGTGGCCGACCGCCACCATCCGGCCCTTAAGGCACCCGTTCGGGGGCAGCGGGGGCGCGACATCCTCCGGTGCGTGGAAGGTCTCGATCATGCTGGCATGGGCGCCCGTCAGGGCTGTGCCCAACGTGGCCCACGCAGCCCCACCTGGCCCAACGTGGCCCGTCGTGATCGAAGGAGAACCGGATGTCCACTGACACCGTCGCGCGGTTCCTGGCCGCCCTGAGCCCCGAGCACCAGGACGAGGTCGGGAAACTCCCGGCCGACGAGCAGGAGAGGCTCGCCGCCGCCTGGGAGGCGGAGCTGGCGGGTGACGATCTCGACACCCTGGACGAGCTGTCCCCTACCGCCGCCGAGAGTGAAGCGGCGAGGCGCGTCCTGCTCGGCGGAACGAACCCTGAGGGCGGCACGGGCGGCACGGGCGGCCGGGCCTGACGCCTGGTGCGCCGCCGGGTTCGCCGGGCCGGGCAGGTCAGGCGTCGCGCGGGGTCACCAGGCCGGACTCGTAGGCGAACACGACGAGTTGGGCGCGGTCGCGGGCGTGGAGCTTGGTCATGGCCCGGTTGACATGCGTTTTGGCGGTGAGCGGGGTGATCGTCATGCGGTCGGCGATCTGGTCGTTGGACAGGCCCCGCGCGACCAGGGCGACGGCCTCGCGTTCCCGGTTGGTCAGTTCCTCAAGCCCGGTGCCGGTGCCGGTGGCGGTGGCGGTGTGGAGCGGCTGGGTGACGTACCGGTGGATGAGCCTGCGGGTGATCGAGGGGGCGAGCAGCGCGTCGCCACGGGCCGCGACGCGTACGGCGTGCAGGAAGTCCTCCGGCACGATGTCCTTGACGAGGAACCCGGCGGCACCGGCGCGCAGCGCGTCGAAGACGTATTCGTCCAGGCCGTAGTTGGTCAGGATGACGACATGCACCCGGGCCAGGGCCGGATCCGCCGCGATGCGCCGGGTCGTCTCGATGCCGTCCATGACCGGCATCTGGATGTCGATGAGAGCGATGTCGGGCAGATGCTCCCTGGCCAGGGCCAGGCCCTCCTGCCCGTCGGCGGCCTCGGCCACCACCTCGATGTCGTCTTCGAGGTCGAGGAGCGCGCGGAATCCGCTGCGCAGGAGCGGCTGGTCGTCCACCAGCAGGACACGGATCACGGCGTACGGTCCACGGGGAGTTCGGCCCGGACGGTGAAACCGCCCTCGCCGCGCGGTTCGGCGCGCAGCCTGCCACCGAGTGCGGTGACCCGTTCGCGCATACCGAGCAGCCCGACGCCGGGCGTCGGTGCGGTGTCCGGTGTGGCCTTGCCGTCGTCGTCGATGCGCAGGGCGAGGGTGTCCGTACGGCAGTCGATCCGGACCGACGCCGTCGCGGCGTCCGCGTGCCGGGCGATGTTGGTGAGCGACTCCTGAACGATCCGGTAGACGGTCCGGCCCACCGTGGCCGGTACCTCGTCCCGCTGTCCCTCGATCGTCAGCGTCGCGTCCAGGCCGATGGTACGGGCCTGTTCCACCAGTTCCGGGAGGTGGTCGAGGCCGCGCGGCGGAGCGGTGTCGTCGTCACGCAGCGCCTCCAGGGTCGCCCGCAGCTCCCGGGTCGCCTCGCGCCCGGCCTGCTGGATCGCCAGCAGCGCCTCCGGCACCTGTTCGCCCTGTCTGCGGGCCACATGGACGGCGACTTCGGACTGCACCTTGATGATCGAGATCTGGTGCGTGAGCGAGTCGTGCAGCTCCCGCGCGATGCGCAGCCGCTCCTCGTCCGCGCGGCGGCGCGCGGTCTCCTCCCGGGTGCGCTCGGCTTCGTCCGCGCGCCGTTCCGCCTGCCGCAGCGCCTCACCCGCTGCTCCGGCGGCGATCAGCCAGGCGATTTCGAGAGCGCCCCGGGCCTGCGCGAACGCCTCGCCCGTGTCGTGCGCGCCCGAGGCCAGGGCCGCGACGGGGAGGGCGGCCAGCATGGTCACGCTCGCCGCCACCGTGAGGGCGCGGTGTCCCTCCCGTACGGCCGCGTACACCGCGAACAGATACGCGACGACGGGTACGTCGAAACCGGCCGCCTGGTATCCCACCGCGCACAGCCCGGTGACGGCCAGGACGGGAACCGGCGCGCGGCGCCGCGCGGCCAGCGCCAGGCCGCCGACCGCCAGGAGTGCGTAGCCGAGCGGGCCGAGGTCCCTGCTGGTGTGCTGCGCGGACAGCCCGGTGACCACCAGGGCGGCTGCCACGCAGACGGCGATCGCCCCGTCCCTGACACCGGCCGGAACACCGGTCCGTCCCCTGCTCATGCGCGCACCCTAGCCCGGTGCCTGCGCGGGCGAGTCCGGCGGGCGGATGAGCGGGCGGCTACCGCGCCCGTGGTAGCCGCGCGGTTTCTACGCCATCGGCGGCAGCGTGAAGTGTCCGCGTCCGCCGGACGACCGGCGGTGGGTCCGGCGGACATGATCGGGCGACGTCCCGCCGTACAGGAGAACCCGCCGTACCAGAAGAACCCGTCGTACAGGAGAACTCGCCGTACCAGAAGAACCCGTCGTACAGGAGAACTCGCCGTACCAGAAGAACCCGTCGTATCCAGAAGAACCCGCCCCACCAGGAGAAGGAGCACCCCATGTCAGTCCCGTCCCTGCTTGCCGCACCGGAGGTCGTGCACATCTCGGTCCAGCCGGTCGCGGCCGGTGTGTTCGACCTGAGCGCCGGGCGGCTCGGGGCCATCGTGGCCGCGCTGGTGGGGCTGCTCGGCGTGGTCATCGGCGGGTTGGCGCTGGCCCGCGCCACCGGTCGTACCGGCGCTCGTCTCAGTACGGGCAACGGCAGCAGCTCCGGCAGCAGCTCCGGCAACGGTGTCCGCAACGGCGTCGGCATCGGCATCGGCATCGGCATCGGCTCAGGGCGGCGCGGGGCCTTCGTGGCGCTGGTGGCCGGGCCGGTCGCCATGGCCATGGGCGGGTTGGTCGTCGCCACATCCGACGGCGGCCTCGGCACCGGCAACGGGCTGGGCGGGGCCTACGTGGCCCTGCTGGTGGGGCTGCTGGCCACGGTCATCGGCGGACTGGCGCTCACCCGATCCCGCCGCACCGGCTGACCGCCCGGCCCGTGTACCCGGCCGTCACACCAGCCGGCCGTCGTCGCTGAGGCCGGGCCGCGGACGCGCGGTTCACCCCGGCGGGGCGTCACTGAGCGTCGATACCGGGTTGTGTCCTTAAGGAGGGCCGTCACGGCCCGTCGCCAAGGCCCCGCTCCGGTACGCTCCGTGAAATGCGAGTCATTCAGAGTCCTCCGGCCACGCAGGCTGCGAGTCTCTGTTCGACTCCCCGCAGCGGGCGTCGCACAGTATGTACCACGGGTACTCCTTCGCGCTGGAATATGCCCGAAGCGCTTGTTGCGGTGACTGTACGTCAACCATGCTGTCTCGCAAGGGAGTCACGTTCAGTGACCTGGTGGTCGATGACCCTGTCGAGGCGCGAGGCGATGTGTCCGCCGGTTCGGATGGTGTGAGCGGTGCAGGTGCTCCAGGTTCAGTTGGAGGTCGGTCCCGATCCCGCGGAGGTGGGGCGGGCCCGGAGATGGGCCCGTTCGCGGCTTGTCGGATCCGGGATAGGGGACGACGAGCCGCTGGCGGAGACGCTGATTCTGCTGATCTCCGAGCTGGTCACCAACGCGGTCGTCCACACCGGCTGTCCGGCCGTCCTGCGGATGCTCTTCGGCGCGGGCGCCGCCGAGGCCGGGACCGTCCGGGTGGAGGTCGCCGACAAGTGCTCCCGCCCACCGCGCCAGCGGCACGCCGAGGGCGATGACACCAATGGCCGGGGCCTCGAACTGGTCGACGGGCTCGCCGACCGATGGGGCTGGAAGCCGGAGGGCTCCGGCAAGTCCATCTGGTGCGAGGTGGACCGGGGAGTCCCCGAGGTCGCCTACAGCGCCGGGCCGAGGGGACTGGCGACCGCCCGGCGGTAGCCCCCGCCCCGACTTGTGCTGACGCGTCCGGCTGCCCCGTAGAATCTGACGATTCGTCAGAAACCCTGACCGGGGACCCAGTCGTCGCCGGGGACCGTCTCGTACGCCTATGCCTATGCCTACGCCTACGCCTGCGTCTGCCCGCGCGCTCCCGTGTCCGCCTCCGCCTCCGCCGGGAACGTATCCGCCCGGAACGTACGGCGGTAGACCGTCGGCGGCACCCCCAGCGCGGACTGGAGGTGCTGCCGCATCGACTGCGCCGTACGGAATCCGGCGTCCCGGGCCACCTGGTCGACGGACAGATCCGTGGACTCCAGCAGGTGCCGCGCCCGTTCGACCCGCTGCTGGGTCAGCCACTGCCCCGGGCTCACCCCCACCTCCTCCCGGAAGCGGCGGGTGAACGTCCGTACGCTCATCGACTCCCGCTCGGCCAGGTCCCGCAACTGGATCGGCTCATGCAGCCGCCCCAGCGCCCAGTCTCGCGCGGTGGAGGTGGTCGCCAGTTGGGTCTCGGGGACGGGCCGGCGGACGTACTGCGCCTGGCCGCCGTCGCGGTGCGGGGGGACAACGCTGCGGCGGGCCACGTCGTTGGCGACCGCCGCGCCGTGGTCGCGCCGGATCATATGGATGCAGAGGTCGATCCCGGCGGCGACGCCCGCCGAGGTCAGGACGTCGCCGTCGTCGACGTACAGCACATCGGGATCGACCCGGACGGTCGGGAACAACTGCTGGAAGCGCTCCGCCACGCTCCAGTGAGTGGTGGCCGGGCGGCCGTCGAGATACCCGGCGGCGGCGAGGTGGAACGCGCCCGTGCAGATGGACGCCAGCCGGGTCCCGGGCCGGACATGGTCGAAGAGCCCGGCCAACTCGGCGGGGAGGAGGCCCTCCCGGAAGAGCAGGGCCGGTTCGTACGCTGCGGGCACGATCACCGTGTCCGCCTCGGCCAGCGCCTCGGGCCCGCGCTCGACGTACAGCCCGAAATCGGCCTCGGTGGGGACGCGGCCGGGGACGGAGGTACAGGTGGTGACCTCGTAGAGCGGATCGCCCGCCGGGGAGAAGGCGCGGCCGAAGAGCCGGTGCGGGATGCTCAGTTCGAAGGGGATGACGTGGGGGAGCGCGAGGACGGCGACACGGTGGCGTCGGGGAGCGGGCGCGCGGGTGGGCGTGCGAGCGGGCGCGGTGGAGGGGGTCCGGTCAGCGGAGGTGGCCCGGTCGGCGGAGGTGGCCCGGTCGGCGGTGGCGGCGCGGGCAGGTGCGTCGGGCGTATCTCGGGCCATGGCCCGATCCTATCGAAAGGTGACCTTCGGGCCACTCGATGGCTGTGATCGCGCCCCGGATGCTGGAGCGTGTGACCGAGACCAGTCAATGCCGTCAGCCCCCGGGCCCCGGGATCCGCCGTTCCCCGGGCGCCCCGAGCGGCCGTCCCCGTATCCACCGCGCCTGGTCCGTGGCCGCCGTCACCTTTGTGACGATCATCGGAGCCGCGGCCTTCGCCTCCCTCCCCGGGCTGCTGATCGACCCGCTGCACGACGAGTTCGACTGGTCGCGCGGCACCATCGGCTTCGCGGTCTCCGTCAATCTCGCGCTGTACGGGCTGACCGCGCCGTTCGCCGCCGCGCTCATGGACCGCTTCGGCATCCGCCGGGTCGTCGCCGTCGCCCTCACCGTCATCGCGGTCGGCTCGGGGCTGACCGTCTTCATGACCACCGCCTGGCAGCTCGTCCTCTTCTGGGGCGTCCTCGTCGGCCTCGGCAGCGGCTCGATGGCGCTGGCGTTCGCCGCGACGGTCACCAACCGCTGGTTCGTACAACGGCGCGGGCTGGTCACCGGCGTCCTCACCGCCGCCGGAGCCTCCGGCCAGCTCGTCTTCCTGCCGCTGCTGTCCTGGCTGGTGGAGCACCACGGCTGGCGCCCCGCCTCCATCACGGTCGCGCTCGCCGCGCTCGCCGTCGTCCCCTTCGTCTGGCTGCTGCTGCGGGACCATCCGGCCGATGTGGGCGTCGCGGCGTACGGGGCCGAGGGCTTCACCCCCAAGCCGCCGCCGGTGCCGGGGGCGGCCCGGCGTGCGATAACGGTGCTGTTCCGGGCGGCCCGCACCGGGCCGTTCTGGCTGCTGGCGGGCACCTTCGCGATCTGTGGCGCGTCCACCAACGGGCTCATCAAGACCCACTTCGTCCCGGCCGCCCACGACCATGGCATGGCGATCACGGCGGCGGCCTCGCTGCTCGCGGTCATCGGGGTCTTCGACGTCATCGGCACGATCGCCTCCGGCTGGTTCACCGACCGCTTTGACGCCCGTCGGCTGCTGGCGGTGTACTACGCCCTCCGGGGGATCAGCCTGCTCTTCCTGCCGATGCTGCTGGCGCCCACCGTCCAGCCACCGATGATCTTCTTCATCGTGTTCTACGGACTGGACTGGGTCGCCACCGTGCCGCCGACGATCGCCCTGTGCCGGGAGCACTACGGAGACGACAGCGCGATCGTCTTCGGCTGGGTCCTCGCCTCCCACCAGGTCGGCGCGGCGGTCGTCGCGTTCGCGGGCGGGATGGCACGCGATGTGTTCGGTTCGTACGACGTGGTCTGGTACGCGTCGGGCGCGCTGTGCGCGATGGCGGCGCTGATGGCTCTGGTGATCCGGCGCCGTCCGCTGCCGGCGCTGACGCCTGTCGCGGTGCCGGTGGACAAGCCGGTGGACACGTCGCTGGAGACGAAGGGCTGAGGAAGCGGGGTGGTCGGGGGCCGAGAGGTAAGGGACCGAGGGGTCGGGACGGGAGGGGAGCGGGAGGCAACGGGTCGAGGGGTGAGGGCGGGCGGGGAGCGGGAGGCAACGGGTCGAGGGGTGAGGGCGGGCAGGGAGCGGGAGGCCGCGGGCCGAAGGGTCTCAGGGGGGCAGGGGGCCGAAGGGTCAGGGGGCGAGCCGGCCGAACGCCCCTCGGTGGAACAGCAGCGGCTCCGCGCCCTCGTCCGCCGCGCCGAGCGCCTTCACCCGGCCGACGACGATCAGATGGTCACCCCCGGTGTGCACCGCCTGGATCACACAGTCCACCCACGCCGGTACGCCCGCCAGCAGCGGCGAACCGGTCACCGGAGCCGGAGCGTGCGCCACCCCGGCGAACTTGTCGGTGCCGCGCGCGGCGAAGCCCCGGCACAGCTCGCCCTGGTCCGCACCCAGGACATTGACGCAGAACACCCCGGCGCGGGCGATACGCGGCCAGGTCGTCGACGTCCGCGCCACCATGAACACCACCAGCGGTGGATCGAGCGACAGCGACGAGAACGACTGGCAGGCGAACCCGGCCGGCCCCTCCTCGTCGCACGCCGCGATCACGGTCACCCCGGTCGCGAAGTGCCCGAGCACCCGCCGGAACTCCCCCGGGTCGAGCGGCAGCCGCTCGTCGTCCCCGACGGCCCGCAACTCGGGTCGCGGCAGGGCTTCGTACGGTTCGGCGGCCGTGGGCGCTCCGACGGACCGGAAGTAGCGGACTGCGGTGGCGGCCATTGCTGCGTGTCCCATCACCCCTCCATTGAAACTGTCACCCCGTCAGCTGGGAAGAGCGCACTGGTGCGCGCCCGCCCCCGGAGCGCCATGTACGCGCGCCCGCCCCTTCCCCTGAGCCCCGCCGCCCCAACCCTCTCCCGCCCCGGGCGCGGGCCCCTCGCCTCGTACTGCCCCTCCCGCCCGCGCACTTGGGCTTCTGCCGGGTGGCCTTGCATGTTCAGCCCGTCCGGCGTTTGAGGACACCCCGGAGGGGTGCGCGTCAGCCGACGGCGCGGCTGGTCGCCGGGCCCTCGGCGGCTGCACTTGGGCCACGGCGGCCTTGAGCCAGAGCATCCACGGCACGCTCGTACGCAGTGGCGGCTACGGTCGGCCTGGTTGCAGGGGAGTGGGCACGATGTGGTCCTCTGTGTCGATCCAGACGCGTTCGCCGTCGGCGGTGACGGTCAGTCCGGCCCGGTCCCGCCCGGGCCTGCCGAGGTCCGCCCATGCCCGGTATGCGGCTTCGGCCTCGTCCCACAGACGGCGGGGCCCGTACTGCTTGACCAAGTGCTCATCGCCGCTCGGGGCGTGGTCGACACACGCCCACGAGGTGCGGTTGTCGGCCAGGATGAACAGGCTCGTCGTGTCGTGCACCTCCACGGCTTCCGCCAGCAGGTGCCAGGCGTCGGGCAGGGCGAGACCGACGAAGAACAGGGCATCTGCGTCGGCAGCCAGCACCCAGGGGCTGATCGTGGTGCGGCTGGTGGCCGCGTGGTGCTCGTGGTGGACGAAGTCTTCCAGGAAGCCGCGATGGGGGCGGGCGTTGCGGGTGCGCATGAAGGACGGGAACCCGGTGAACGACCCCCGGCCGACGCCCCCGGCGGTGTCGACCACGGCGAAGCTGTGGGGGAAGAAGCTGCCGCCCCAGGGGGCGACGATCCGGCCGCGCGGGGTCTGCTCGATCCAGGCGTAGGGGATCCGGGGGACGTTGTAGGTGGCGATCAGCCGGTCGTACGGTGCGCCGGGCGGCCATCCCTGATCCGCGTCCCCGCACACGATCCGGGGCGTGTACCCGGCTGCGGTCACGTTCTTCGTCGCCTGGTCGACCAGGGCCCGGTCGACTTCCACGGAGGTGACCAGATCCGGACCCAGACGGTGGGCGAGCCAGGCGGCGTTGTACCCCGTCCCGGTGCCGGCCTCCAGGACCCGTTGGCCATCGGCCACATCGAGGAGATCGAGCATCTGGAGCATCACCGACGGCTGCGAACTGGACGAGGTGGGCAGTTGGTAGGCCCCCTCGCGGGTAGCGGCTCCGTCGTTGACCTGTGTCGTCAGCGGAATGTCGGCGTAGACCCGCTCCAGCCACAGCGTGGGTTCTTCACTCCGGGCGACCGCGCGTCCCTCGGCTTCCACGGTGTCGGGTACGAACAACTCGCGCGGGACAGCGGCCACCGTATCCGCCCAGCCGGAGGTGAGGACTCCACTCGCGTCCAGGATCTTGAGCAACTGGCGGGGCGAACTCACCGGCCGGTGCCGGTCTCGGCGGACGGCGGGTTCGGAGGATTCGGCGGTGCGGGCGGGACCGGCTTCTTCCACTGACCGTCAGACTCCCGTGGCGACTGCTTCTTGTCCCCGTCCGCGCCGCCCTTGCCGTCTCCGTGACCGCCCATATCCCGCTGTTCCCCTCCATAAGACCTGATACTCAGGGGAGCGTCCCGCACACCCTTCGTAACCGGCTAGACGGATTTGCGCCAGTGTTACGGGTTCGGTCGGCCGCCCCATGCGGCCGGAAGAGCCGACCGCATTCATCCCCGGGGTGCGGCCGTTCTGGATCAGACATGAGCACGCGAACGGCCCCGGAGCACACGCTCCGAGGCCGTTCCGTACGTCAGCCGACCGCCTTCACGTCCCGGACGAACGACGCCCAAGCCGCCGCCCCGAACACTACGGAAGGCCCCGGAACCTTGCTGTCCCGCACAGGGACCAAGCCCGGGAGGTCGTCTGAGATCTCTACGCAGCTTCCCCCGTTGCCATTGCTGTAGCTGGACTTACGCCAGCGCAGGGCGCTCAAGTCTCGCTCTGTATGCATTTCGCGTGTTCCTCCGCCGCCGATTCGATCAGGGCTAGGGACGCCTCTGGCGACAGTGCGACAGCCCTAGCCAGATCGTATGACATCCGAAAGTCCGCAACTAGCGCCGGATCGTCCAGCAATTGCCCGATCCACGAACCCTCGACGTAGGCCACATCAGGGGCTTCAGCAAACGACATGAGACTGACCATTCCACCGATCGACCCGTGGGCCCCCGCAGCGAAGGGAACGACCTGAATCACGGCCCGGTACGCATGTGCGAACTGTGCGATGTGCTGGACTTGACCAGCCATGGTCCGAGGTCCTCCGACTGCCGTCCGGAGTACTGCCTCATGGAGGATCACCCACAACTGAGGGGTTGTTGGGTTCTGGAGAATATGCGCGCGCTCCAAGCGAGCCAACACCGACGTCTCAACGGCGTCAGTCGGCACGGTCGGGTTGGTTCCCCGGATGAGGGCGCGGGCATAGTCCTCAGTCTGGAGCAAGCCAGGGACCACGGACGGCGCGTACTCACAAATGGCCGTCGCTTCAGACTCCAGCTCCGCCGCCTCCGCGAAGTACGCGCTGTGCTTGGACTGCCCAACCGCACGGGCCAGACGTAGGAAGAAGTCGCCGCACCCGAGTTCAGCGTCGATGCGCTGAGCCATGTCCGGCAACAGCCGCCGTGTGCCCGCCTCGATCTGCCCGACGTAGGACCCAGAGCAGAACAGTTTGTCCCCTAATGTCTGCTGAGAGTGTCCGGCAGCGGCACGCCTCTTACGCAACTCCTCACCCAGGAACGCTCTGGGAGTCTCGGCAGGCTCCCGAGTCTTCGGTTTGGCCACCGCCCAACCGCCTTTCCACACAGTTCCGTTGTTGGGTTTTTCCCCCTGTCAAGAGTAGCTACGCGTCGTTGACGGTGTGAACAGACCGAAAGTGACAGGCAACAGGAGGTGACCGCATGACTCGTCCCAAAACGCCTCACGATCCTGATCGAGTGTGGAAGCTCAGACGAACTCCGGGTACACAGGTTCAAAAGTTCGAATCGGCGGATCCGAAAGTCGGAGACCGGTACTTCCTGCCGGTGAGCATCACCATCGACAACTTGGAACTGCGCGAGTCGGGCCTTTGGCTAACTCGCTCTGGCGCTGAGCTGTTGCACGCGGAATTGACGTACCGCCTGGACGGAGAGGGAGCCAAGGGCCTTGAGACGGTCCCGTCGCGCCCCGAGGCCGCCCAGAGGCAACCCAGCAAGGACGGGCCCCCGTGAGGCGATGGTTCAGGCGTAACACTGACGTCGTTCTCACCCTGGTGTGGGCGGGATTCGTCGTCGTCATGATGTACGCAGTCGCGCGGCCGGGTCTGTACCCGGTCCCACTGCCGTAGATCGGCTCCGCCCCCACCCGTGAGCGGTTGGTGGGCGGAGCCCGAGGGCCCTGACGGGGTAAACCCACCCGGTCAGGGCCGGAGGTTCTCTCCCGGCGTTCTCGATGCCAGAGTGGGGCGGGTGAGCGTGAGTCAGAAGCCACCGGTCAAGTGCATCAAGTGCCAGCGGACAGCGGTTGTCCTGACCTATGCGAAGGACCCGCGAACCGAAGAGTCGTACTGGCGCTATACGTGCCTTGACTGCCGTATCGCATGGCCGCAGGACCAGCACGGAGGCGGTATCGATGAGTGGAGGTCCCTATGAAGGAGGCCGAGGAAACCCGCCCTCTGAAGAGCATGTGTGCCAACGGGCACATGTCCGTGACCATGCTGCCGAACGGCAAGCAGAAGTGCTCGGACTGTCAAGCGGAGTGGTGGGCGAGACGTCGCCCGTGATCGAGGGCCCCATGTCGGACCAGATGGCATGGGCCCTGATCTACGGCCTTGCTCTGGACGTGGCCGAGCGGTTCGGGGCAACCGTCCCGGACGCTGCCCGCCATATCGGCCGGTACGCGTTCCATGAAGCCGTGCAGAGCGTTGACGACGGCTGGTCGCTCCACTGGAACGGCAAGCCTGCCTGAGCCCGGAGACCGGCCCCGGCCTCAGGGCTTCGCCAGGGACTTCGCGATCTTGCGGGCGTCGATCGCCAGTTCGCGGAGCATCCCGCTGATCGGGTTGGTGAAGCCGGTGAAGTAGAGCCCGGGTGCCTTCGCCGGGGTGCGGCTGCCCCGGGTCAGCGGCTTGCCCCGGGAGTCGAGCACCCCGAGGTGGCCGAGCAGGCCGTCCAGGGCCGGGTGGTAGCCGGTTGCCGCGATGACGACCTCGGGGGAGATGCGGGTGCCGTCGGCGAGGACGGCCTTGTCCGTCTCGAAGGAGTGCAGAGCCGCGACGGGTTCGACCTTGCCGGTCCGTACCGCGTCGGTGAAGCCGACGTCCTGGACCGGGATCGCACCGGCCCTGACCCGGGAATACAGGCCCTTCTCGGGGCGGGGCAGACCGTGGGCGGTGAGGTCGGGGACGGTGAGCCGGGTCAGCAGGCGGGCGGCCCGGTCCACCAGGGCGACGGGTGCTCTGCGCGCCAGGATGCCGTTGCGCTGGGCGGGCCAGCCGGCGGTGGAGCGGCGGACGATGTGCGGGGGTGTGCGGACCGCGAGCCGGACGCGTGCCGCGCCGCCGGCGGCCAGGTCGACGGCTATCTCGGCGCCCGTGTTGCCGACGCCGACGACCAGGACGTCCCTGCCCCGGTACGGAGCCGGGTCGCGGTACTCGCCCGCGTGGAGCAACTCTCCGGTGTACGTGTCGCTCCCCGGCCACTGCGGCAGGCGCGGGGTGTGGTTGTGGCCGGTCGCCACCACCACCGCCCGGCCGGTGAGCCGTCGCCCGCCCGTGGCGTGCAGCACCCAGTCGGCGCCCGCGGGCTCGATCCGGGAGACCTCGACGCCGGTCACGATCTCCAGCTCGTGGAACTCCGCGTACTTCTCCAGATAGCGGACCACATCGTCCCGGGCCACCCACCGCCCGAACGACCTGGGCATGGCGAGCCCCGGCAGCCCCGACAGACGGCGGGTGGTGTGCAGCCGGAGCCGGGCGTAGTGGCCGCGCCAGGATGCGCCGACGGACTCGGACCTCTCCAGGACGACCGCCCGTACGCCCTTGTTCCGCAGCGCGGCGGCGGTGGCGAGCCCGCCGGGACCGCCGCCGATGACATAGACGGGCCGGTCGTCCGTGATGTCGTTCGAGTGGCCCGCGCCCTTGGCTCTGCCCGTCTCGCCGCTCGTGTCGCTGCCGCTGCCGCTGCCGCTGCCTCTGTCGCTGCCGCTGACTCTGCGTCTGCCTGTGCCTTTGCCCTTTTCGCCCGCCATGAGGCGTGAGCGTATCGGCGCACCCTCTTGATGGGTCTCAGTCAAGACGGGAATCGATACCGAATTGATCACGCTCGTACGGATATTGACCATGGTGGTACGCCTCCCGATCGGCCTCGGCGCACCTCTTGCGCGCGGGCGCATCACTCTCCGCGCGAGTTCTGCCCGTACGGCTGGAGCACGGACCCCTGTGCCGCGAGGAGGTGTGCGGCGCGGGTGCGGGGCCCGGGTGCGCGGCGTGGCTCGGCAGTCAGGTGGGGAAACCTCACCCGGGCAGGTGGTTTTGGCCGCCGATGGAGGTTTCGCCCTGGGCGGGGACGCCCGGACGGGAGGAGCCTGGCGGGGACGACAGCGGGCGGGCCGGACGCGTCCGGCCGTAGGGAGTGCGCATGAAGGTCAACTTTGCCAAGTTCGACGGGTCTCTGCCGTACGCGTCCGAGTTGTACGGGGTCTATCAGCCGCTCCTCGGCTGGCGGTCGGCCCGGCTGGCCAAGCGGTTCGGGGTGGCGGACGACGATCTCAACCGGTCGATGGCGGCGGCGCTCACCGAGAAGATGAGCCCGTCGTACACGGTGCCGCCCCCCGCCGGGGCCGCGGCGGACGCGGGGATCACCATCGAGCCGGGCGCCCCGGTCCCCACGGTCGCGTCCTCCATGCCTCCCGTCCTCGACGGGTTCGTGGCCCGTGAGCTGGTCGGCAAGCTCAGGTCGGAGGACCTCACCGACCCGGCCGTATGGGACCGGCTCGTCGGGACCGCAGGTCTGACCGCGCTGCTCCAGTCCGCCGCGTCGAAGATCTCCCAGGGCGGGGTCATCGTCCACGCGGGAGGGGACGAGGAGGGCGGGGAAGCCGCCGCCGATCCCGCCCGCGCGGAAGGTGCCGCCGGTTCCGCCGCATCGACCAGTCGCGCCGCTGCCGCCGACCCCGCCGTCCAGGCGGCCCTGGCCGCCCAGGAGTCCCGGGTGGCGGGCACCCTCCGCCAGTTGCAGCAGACCGGCCGGTACGACGTCCTGCACGCGATGTTCGCCGCCGGGGCCCACCAGGTCGACGTACCGGCGGTGGACGCCCTCGCCACGCTGCTGGGCCGCCGCCTCCCCGCAGGCGCAGGCGCAGGAGCGGGAGTGGGCACGGACGCGGGCACGGGCACGGGCGCGGGCGCGGGCGCGCACCTCGCGGGCAAACCGGAGGAGTTCATCCCGCCGGCCTCCCTCTCCCCGCTGGGTGTCGTCCATCTCTTCCGGCAGTACTTCTTCGAGTTCGACTCGTTCCTCGGCCCGCCCGTCCAGCACATCTGGCTCAGCCCCGGCTCCAGCGTCGAACTGATCGAGATCAGCACCCGTCGCACCCTCACCGAGCGGACCACCGAATCGGCGCTGGAGACCACCGACCGCAGCGAGCAGGAGACCCGTACGGAGGACGAGCTGTCCGCGTCCGTACGCGAGGAGAACGAGAGCAGTACGAAATTCGGGGTGAGCCTGGACGCCAGCACCGACGGCACGATCGGGGTGTTCAACACCCAGGCCACCGCCAGTACGAGCTACGACACCGAGGAATCCCGCAAACGCGCCAAGGAACAGACGCACAAACAGCTGCGCCAGCAGACCGTCAAGCTGTCGTCGGAGATCAAGCGCAGTTTCAAGTCGACGTTCAAGACGGTCGTGGAGACCACCGACACCTCCAGCAAGCGCTATCTCCTCCAGAACACCACCGCCCAGCTCGTCAACTACGAGCTGCGCCGCAAAATGCGCCAGGTCGGGGTACAGGTCCAGGATCTCGGCACCCAGATGTGCTGGCAGACCTATGTCGACCGGCCGGGCGACCAGCTCGGTATCGCCAAGCTGGTCCATATCGCCCAGCCGCCCGAGACCGACGTCCAGCCGGCCCAACTGCTCCCGACGCCCGAGGAGTACCAGGAGACGATCGAGGGCACCTACAAGGGCCCCGACGACGACCACTTCGACACCTTTCTCGAAGACCTCCGCGTCTATCCGAAGAACGGCTACGAGTACAAGAGCCACACCAATGTGCAGTGGATGTCCAGCAATGTCGCAGCCCTGCAGATCACCCGGTTCGCCACGGACAGCAACCGGCTGAAGCTGCGCATCCGGGGCCACAGCGGTGACGACGGGGAGATGTTCCCGTACCGCTTCACGGTCAATTACGGGCCGACCGCCGCATATATCAAGCAGATCGAGGACGAGAACAAGAAGCGTGTCGCACTGGTCGACGCCGAGAAGGAGCGGGTCGCCAAGGACGCGTTCTACAAAGCGGCCCAGGAGCGGGTGAAACTGGCCGCCTCGATCGGGCAGCGCCGCTTCGAGGATCTGCGTGAGGAGGAGCGGATCGTGGTCTACCGCGATCTGGTCCGCCAGCTCTTCAAGAGCGTCGGCCTCAAGTCTCTCAAGGCCCCGGCCCACCATGTGATGGCCGAGCTGGTGCAGAGCCTGTTCGAGGTGGACCGGATGCTGTATTTCGTCGCGCCCGAATGGTGGATGCCCAAGCGCCTGGGGGCCAAGGAGGACTTCGGCCTGGGCGCCGACGCCACGGAGTTCGAGGAGAGCACCGTCGTCACCTGGGGAGAGACCAATTCGGACGACGACTACTACATCACCGCCGACTCCGCGCCCGCCCGCCTCGGCAGCTCGCTCGGCTGGCTGCTCCAGCTCGACGGCGACAATCTGCGCAACGCGTTTCTGAACGCGCCCTGGGTGAAGGCGGTGGTGCCGATCCGGCTGGGCCGGGAGTTCGAGGCGCTGGACTGGCTGACCAGCGCGGGTGTCGAGGGCACCGACGGACTGAACGATCTGTACGCGGAGGCCCTGCCGGGCGAGCGGGCGCGCATGCTGCTGGTGCTCAAGGCGTACCGGTGGGCCGATCCGGACCTCGCCGCCCGCTACCGCGAACTGACCGCCGAGCGGCTCACCGTCCATGACGCCATCCGCTATCTGGCGGTGGTGATCTCCAGCGAGTGGGAGAAGTCCCGGGTGAAGGTCAGTGAGCGGCTGCCGGACGGCACACCGGTCAACTATCTGCCCGCGGACAGGGTCTATGAGCGCGGATTCGACCCGCTGGACAAGGGGTTCGAGGTGTCCGGGGGCGCGTTCGAGGTCTTCGACCAGTGGGTCGAGGTCATGCCGACGGAACAGATCGTCGCCACCGAGGTCCGCTACGACCCCAAGACCGGGACCCAGCTCTGATATGCCGGACCGGCTGATCCTCACTCTGGTGGATGTGCTGGGCCGCTCGCCGGGCGGCGAGGCGCAGGTGGTGATCGCGAGCGCCGATCCCGTCACCCCCGCGTCACCGCCGCGTACCGTCACGATTCCCGCCGACCGGGCCGCCGTCGTCGGGCCGCTGCCCGAGGGCTGGTCCCGGGTCACGCTGCTGATCAGCCACCCCGACTACGCGGACGAGCCGGTGATTCTCACCACCAGCCGCCGGCTCGGTCCGCCCACGTCGCCCGCCCCGCCGGTCTACTGGGACAACCGGGGCGCCGCGCTGGCCCGTACCGGCGACGATCTCGCCCTCAAGGTGGAGCTGGGCCGGGTCCGCCAGGCCCCGCTCACACAGTTGCCCGCCGCGGGGGCCAGACCCGCCTCGGAACCGGCGGGCGTCTTCTTCGCGGAGCGCGACGGACAGCCCCGCCGCTACCTCCGGCTGAACCAGTCGCCTCCCGGCGGGCGCCCGCGCTGGATCGCGAGTACCAGAATCCGGGCGCTCAGGGAGGTGACGGCCGCCCCTGCTTCCGGCTCGGGTCCCGGCCCCGGTCCCGGTCCTGGTCCCGGCTCCACCAGCGGTGGGCCCACCACGATCGGCGATACGTCCAAGGACGGCTGGGAACGGTTCCGGGCCGTCGAAACGCCGGTCACCCTCGCCGATACGGGCGGCTTCCTCTTCCTGGAGTACGGCAGTGTCTCCGGCAGGCGGCCGGCTGAACCGCGCTTCCTCATCGCCGTCTGGGCCCCGCCGCGACGGGGCGGCGCGGGCCAGCACATCGACGCGGTCTGCTTCTTCTCGCCGAGCACGGCGGTCTCGGACTATCCCCGTACGGCGTACCCCTTCCGTACCAACTATCCGTACGCGGCGGCTCCGGGCCCCGTGCCGCGCGGCAGCTTCGCCGTCCAGCCGTACGTCAACCTCGGCTACCGCTATCTGCTGACCGAGTCCTGCTTCGTCCAGGCCCAGCACATCTCCGGGCGACCCGCCCTCCTGGTCATGCCGATCTTCCCCGCCGTGCCCGACGGCGGGGACGGCGCGCGGCACGCATGGCAGCCGTTCAACTCACAGGAGGGCATGCAGCGGCTGCTGCTCGAAGTGGTGCACTTCCTCCATCGGTTCGGCTACGGACGACGGGGATCGGCCGGGTCGGCCGAGGACTTCATCGGCTGGCAGGGCAGCAGCGCCCCGGTCGGTGCCCTGCCCGCGGTGGTGCTGTCCTCCCGGCTCTCCTCGACGCCGGAACCGCCGCCCCAGTTGCGCGATGTCACGGTCAGCGGGTTCAGCAGCGGCATCGCGGGCGCGTACCCCCTCTTCGGCCGTACGAGGATCTCCCGGCCCGCCGACTATCCGCCGAGCCTCTTCGGCGCCGACGGTTTCGCCGGGGTCTGGCGGGAGTGGTGGGATCTCGACCTGGACCTCAGCGCGGCCCGTACCGGTATCCGGGTCGCCGACTACGAGCGGGCGCTGCTGGCCTGGTTCGATGAGCGCGGCGGCGGCCGGGACCGCCGTATCCGCCTCTATCACTCCCAGTACACCACCGGGACGACGCCCGCCGATCAGCTCTTCGCCCAGCTCGCCAAGCGGCGGCACACGGTGACGCGGGGGCACGCCCCCGGGCTCGCCGAGGAGTGGCGCGACCCGGCGGGCCGCTGGTCGGCCGCCTTCTACAGCGAGGCGCTGCTGCTGGCCGACCGGCGCCCGGACGGTGTACTGCCGGAGTTCCCGCTGCGCGGCGAGCCGGACCGTGGCCGGAGCACTCATCTCTTCACCGAGGCCATTGGTTTTGGGCACGCGTCCACACTCCGCGCGGACAGTTGATCAGTTGGTCCCGGGCCCGGTGGTGTCGTCACGGTCCCGTCCGTCCGCCCACCCCGGTCGGCGGACGGACGACGCCGCTGCCACGGCACTCCCGCGCGCTCATCGCGTCACGGCC
This sequence comes from Streptomyces sp. NPDC055078, assembly GCF_053607985.1. Classification (NCBI taxonomy): domain Bacteria; kingdom Bacillati; phylum Actinomycetota; class Actinomycetes; order Kitasatosporales; family Streptomycetaceae; genus Streptomyces; species Streptomyces sp. NPDC055078. The sequence continues at coordinate 22,210 of NZ_JBSGUP010000006.1, read as the reverse complement.
AGAGCAGCTCCCGTACCCAGCCGTGCCCCTCGCGGCGGTAGCGCAGCCGTACATGCCGCCGGTCCGCGTCCCCCTGGAAGTACTCCACCTCCCGCGCCCGCAGCACATACCGCGTCCACGTCGGCACCGGCGCGTCCGGCTCCGCCCGCGCCCGCTCCCACGCGGCCCGGGAGGCGCGGGCCAGCTCCTCCCGTGACCCGAGGATCCCGCTCTGCCGGCCGGTGAGCGCGGCGGCCAGCGCGCCGGTTGAGCGGGCCGCGAGATCGGCGCGGCTGTCGGTCGCACCGGCCGCCGTGGCCGCGCCCCGGATGCGGATCTGGCGGCCCTGGACGGACCAGTAGAAATGGAGGGCGGCGGCGGGGTGCGCGGCCAGTTGACGGCCCTTGGCGCTGGAGGCGTGCGAGGCGAAGTGCCAGCCGTCGGCGTCGGCGTCATGGAGCATCAGCGTGCGTACGTCGGGGTCCCCGGCGCCGTCCACCGTCGCCAGGGCCATGGTGTGCGGCTCGGGCTGCCCGGCGGCCACCGCCTCCGCGAACCAGCGGTGGAAGAGCGGCAGCGGCGCGTCCGGCGCACCGGCCGGGTCGAAGGCGGGCAGTCCGGCCTCCCAGACCCGCTGGGCGTGCAGGAGCGTACGGAAGTCGGCCGACGGGTCGTTGTCCATCCGGCCAGTGAACACCGTGAGCCCGCGCCGGTGGACATCCTCCGCCCGCCGGTGGACATCCTCCGTCCGCCGGTGGGCACTTCCCGTCCGCCAGTGGGCACTCCCCGTTCGCCGGGGAAAACCACTCCGCTTATAGTGGTAAAGGTGGCGGCGGCGGTGACCGTGACGGATCGGAAGGAACGCTCATGCGGCAGAACCTGGCCCGGCGTGCGGCGCTCGTCGACGCGGCCATCGAGGTACTCGCCCGGGATGGTGCGCGCGGACTGACCTTCCGCGCGGTCGATGTCGAGGCCCAGGTGCCCAAGGGCACCGCCTCCAACTACTTCGCCAACCGCGACGATCTCCTCAACCAGGCGGGCGGCCGGATCTATGAGCGGCTGCGCCCCGACGACGCCACGCTGGAGTCGATGGTCCGGGGCCCGGCGACCCGCGAGCGTACGGCGGAGCTGGTCCGGGATGTCGTGGCGCGCGTCACCGCCTTCCGTATCGGCTATCTCGCCCTCCTCGAACTCCGGCTGGAGGCCACCCGCCGTCCCGAACTGCGCGCCCTGCTCACCGCGCGGGTCCACGACGACGTCGAGAGGAATGTCGCCGCGCATCTCGCCTCGGGGCTGCCGGGCGACGCGGACGCCATCAGGATGATCTATCTCGCGGCGAACTGGCTGGTGGTGGAGCGGCTGACGCTGCCCGAGGTGTTCCCGCAGGAGCAGGCGGGCGAGCTGATCACCTCCCTGGTGCTGCGTCTGCTCCCGGAGGACGGCGGGGAGAGCGGTGAGGAGGACGGCCGGGGGGACGGCCCGGAGCGGGGGGCCTGAGCGGGGGCTCTGAACGGACCTCGTCCCGCGTCCGGCGTATGACACGGCCCGACCGATTCCGACGACCCGGCCAGGCGGTCCGGCAACGCGGCCTACGCGCGGGCGTACCGGCGGGCCAGGGCGTGGAACGCTTCCTTCGGCTCCCAGTGCCAGTCGGACGACGGATCGCCGGGGCGGTGCTGGATGACCTTCACGATGCCGTAGGTCGCCATGTCGTGGTCGTACCTGGGCTCGTCGGGCCGGTGCGGCGCGTCGGGGGCGACGAACTCGAACGCCATCGCCGCGTACAGCCCCATCGACTCGAAGACGCTCAGCAGCTCGGTGAGGTACGCGGCCTGGGTGCGCTCGCTGCGGACCGGGGGGCCGATCAGTTCCGGCGGGCTCTTGGTGTGGTCGACGATGGCCCAGCCCATACCGCCGCGCTCCGGTGCGCCGACATAGGCGCAGGTGCCGAACTCGGTGATGGCCAGGGGCTTTCCCCAGCGCAGATAGGAGGTGAGTTCGCGGACGTACGGGGAACGGCGTGGGAAGTACGAGTAGTAGTCGACGCCGACGATGTCGAAGAGGCGCCAGTCGACCTCGTCGCCCTGCGCGGAGGCGTAGCTCAGTTTCCCCTTGAAGACGGACCGGCCGACCCGCGCGGCCTTCGCGATGAAGCGGTCCAGTTCGCGCTGCATATGCACCGGGTCGAAGGTCCCGTTCTGGAGGTTCTCGATCCGCTCCAGAACATTCGCGCCCGGGACGATGCCCGGCACAAAGAGCCAGAACTCGCACCCGACGCTGAGATCGACCCGCGCACCCTGCCGCCGCAACCGCTCCGCGAACCGGCCGCACTCGGCGAGATGCTCCAGGATCTCCCCCTCGGGCCGGTCGCCGAGGGTGGGCTCCAGCCAGATGTGCAGCCCGCGTTCGGCGGCCTGGGCGGCCGTGGTGGTCAGCCGTTCGACGCCGTCCCCGGTGACCTTCAGCGAGTTGGCGTGGAGGTCGCGCCGGATCGCCCGTACGTCTCTCGCGGTCCGCGCGGCACTCCACGCGGTGCCCGGGGTCTCACCGGCCCCCAGCGTGTAGCAGACACTCCGATACGTCAGCCCCCGCCGGCCCCCCGGCCCGGCGGCGGCTGCTTGGTTTCCCGTATGGGCGGCGGCTGTCCCGCCCGCTGTCCCGAGTAAGACGCCCGCGCCCGCGACTCCTGCCGCGCCCGCCAGGAACCGCGCCCGGCTGATCCCGTAGCTGCCCACAGTGCTCCTTCCGATGAGGTCCGTACCGTTCGTACCGTTCGAACCGTCCGAACCGTCCGAACCGTCCGACGGAGCCCAGTCTGGTGAGCGGCGGCGGGCCGCACTGTCGGCCGAAGGTATGGGCGGGGGCGACGGAGGGATGATCCCTCGCCGCTATCGATGGACTCGTCGGCACGGTGAACTGCCGATGGGCCTGGCGGCACGGTGACCTACGGGTGGAACTCGGTGAGCTATCGGGGGAACTCCGTACGGGCGGTGTACGCCGCGAAGTCATGCGGCTCACGGTCCAGCGCCCGCCGCACCCCGTCCCCCAGCGCCGCGCTCCCGTCCGCCCGGATATGGCTGAACAGGTGGACGAGGAGGTCCACGGCCTCGGCCGGGTATCCGCCGGCGGTCAGTTCCGCGCGGTAGCGGTCGTCCGTCAGCGCTGTGTAGCGCAGGGGCCTGCCCGCCGCGGCCGAGATCTCGGCGACCGCCTCGCCCATGGTCATGGCCCTCGGTCCGGACAGGTCGTAGATCTGCCCAGCGTGGCGGTCCTCGGTGAGCGCGGCGACCGCGACATCCACGAGGTCGTCCAGCACGATGAACGGCTCGCGCCCCTCCCCGGTGGGCAGCCGCAGCTCGCCCTCGGTGACCAGGGCGGCGAACTCCGGCAGCTCGGTGAAGTTCTCGGCGAACCAGGAGGGCCGCAGGATCGTCGCCGCCCCGCCTTGCCGACCCGCCGTCAAAACAAGTACCCCGCTCCCCATCGCGCGCTTGGGTGATTATCCGATCTTTATTCCGCCGGTACGGGAGTGTCGACCGCGCCCTCCCGCCCCTCCTGCTCAGCCTGGCAGGGAATTCCCGGACAGGAGACTCACCGGAGGAGAAGCCGACGCTATGAGAGCAGTCCTCGCGTGGTTGCGACAACGGTCATGGAGCAGGCAGTGGCCATGGACCGGACAGCGGTCTTGGACGACGGGCCTGGCCTGTGCCGTCCTCGCCGTCTCGGCGCCCGCGCCCGCGACCGCGCTCACGCTCGGACCGGGCCTGCCGTCGGCCACCGCCGGTATCAACTGTGTCTTCGGCGACGTGGATCCCGGCACGTACGACCTGCGGGGGACCGAGGTCCCTGAGGGCTATGTCCTGCCCACGGACCCGGTGACCGGTCCGTACGTCATCACGGCGGACAACGCGGCCGACGGTGTGCGCTTCGACATCGCCAACCAGCGCGGTGAGCCGTTCACGTGCAAGGGCGACAAGGGCGGTAGAGGCGGCTGGGGTGGCTGGGGTGACCACGGCGGCAAGGGCAAGTCCTGGCCGCCGCACCGGCGCTGATACCGGACGTCGGTGATCTGTCGGCGAGGTGGCGGCCCCGGTGGAGTCCGCCGAGCGGGCGGCCCTGGCCGGGCGTCCGCCGGGTGGGGGCGTGTCGCGCGGGGGCACGCGTCCGGCGGCTCCCTACCTCGTCGGCTTGCGGCCCGTGATGCCGAGATGGACCAGCAGGGCGAGGTTCGGCCGCAGCTCGGCCTGCTTCACACCCCAGGTCGTGAACCCCTTCTGGTGCGAGGCGACTGCGGCCAGCATGGCGACCAGCGAACCGGCCATCGCCGCCGGATTCACGTCCTTGTCGACCCGGCCCTTGGCCTGCAGTTCCTTCACCGCGTCCGTGAGGGAGTTGGTGACCGAGTTCAGGATCTTCATGCGGATCTTGTAGAACCGCTTGTCGCCCTCCGCGGCCCCCAGGTCGACGACCCGCAGGATCGCGTCATGACGGCGCCAGAAGTCGAGGAACCCCTCGACCAGTTCCTCCGAGGTCTGCCAGCCGGCCTTGCCGACCCAGGCCCGCCCCGAGACCAGCGCGGTCAGGTCCGCGCCCTCCTTGGCCATCTCCTCGGCGATTTCGAGGACCGCGCCCTCGACGTCCGGGAAGTACTGGTAGAAGGTCGCGGGGGACGTGCCCGCCTTCCGGGCCACGTCGATGACTTTGACGTCCCGGTACGGCGAGGAGCTGAGCATCTCGCTGAGGCAGTCGAGCAGCTTCTGCCGCGTCGCCTGTCCGCGTCGCCCGGCCACCCGGCCGTCGACGGTGCGTACTTGTCCTGTCATGCCGTCAGCTTACCGAGGGGTGATCGGCGCGCTATTCGGCCGAGTGCAAATGGGGTGCTGCCCAGGCGTGGTCCCGGTTGTCGGTGGGTGGGCAAATGTTCGATTTCATCCGCCGTGATGCCCGTGATGCCCGTTGACTCGGATGTGAGGTGATGATTCGGATGTGATGAGCGCCACGACCGGACCGCGGACGGCTCCCCGTCCCCGCCCCGAGGCACCGGACGCGGTCCCTCCGGTACGGCACACGGTCTCTCGGGCGCGGAACCCGGTCCTGCGGCACGGAACCCGGTCCCTCCGGCACGGCACCGGGTCCCCTGGCGCGGGAACCCGGTACCTCCGGCGCGGCACCGGGTCCTCCGGCGCGGAACCCGGTGCCGAGACCGCGATCGGCGGTCGCTGTGTGCTCATCGGTGCCCACCCCTGCGTACCGCCCGACCGCCTTCTCGTGGATTTCCTCGTTTATCTCCGCTGTTTCCTCGTCCATTTCTGTGTCAAGTTCTGTGTCAAGGATTGCGGCGCGACGGCTGTCGTGCCGACCCGTATCGGCGGCCGGTCCAGACCCCGCCGTATGACATTCCCTACAGACGAATCGCGATTCTTCTGGACAATCAGGGTGGGATGTTCGCCGCGCCGCCGGCGCCGGCGGCCGGGGCGGGCCGGGCTGCCATCGCCCCGGCCTTGGGCGCTGTGTCCGAATCCGGGTGAGACACCCCGATCCGCCCCCGGGTTCGCAACCGCGGCCCCCGGCAGGAACAATCGGGGTGGGCAGCGCCGCCGAGGGTCTCGGCGGTGAGATTCTGGGCCCGTACGGGGAGGTGGCAGGCAGGTATGGAGCAGCTGACGCAGCATGATCCGAGACGGATCGGTCCGTTCGAGGTGCTTGCCCGGCTCGGTGCCGGGGGCATGGGGCTGGTCTATCTCGCCCGGTCGGCATCCGGCCGCAGGGTGGCGATCAAGACTGTGCGCACCGAACTCGCCGAGGACCAGCTGTTCCGTGTCCGCTTCATCCGCGAGGTGGAGGCCGCCCGCGCCGTCAGCGGTTTCTATACGGCGGCGGTGGTCGACGCCGACCCCCGGGCCGCCGTGCCCTGGCTGGCGACCGCCTATGTGCCCGCCCCGTCGCTCGAAGAGATAGTCAATGAGTGCGGGCCCCTCCCGGCCCAGGCCGTGCGCTGGCTCGCGGCGGGCATCGCGGAGGCGCTCCAGTCGATCCACGGCGCGGGACTGGTCCACCGTGACCTCAAGCCGTCGAACGTTCTCGTGGTGGAGGACGGCCCGCGCGTCATCGACTTCGGTATCGCGTCGGGCGTCTCCAACACCCGGCTGACCATGACCAATGTCGCCGTCGGCACCCCCGCGTACATGTCGCCCGAGCAGGCGCGGGACTCGCGCAGTGTGACGGGCGCGAGCGATGTGTTCTCGCTCGGCTCCACCCTGGTCTTCGCGGCGACGGGCCACGCCCCCTTCCACGGCGCCAATCCCGTCGAGACGGTCTTCATGCTGCTGCGGGAGGGCCCGGACCTGGAGGGGCTGCCGGCGGAGCTGGGCCCGCTGATCGAGTCCTGTATGCGGCAGGAGGCCGCGCTGCGCCCCAGCCCCGAGGACCTCCAGTCCCAGCTGGCGCCCCATCTGTTCGCCGGCAGCGACGACAGCGGGACGGCGTCCGCGTGGCTGCCGATGCTGGCGACGGCGATGATCGATCTGCGCCGGGGCGGCGGGCGGGCCAAGGTCCCCGCGCAGCCCCCGGTCGAGCCCCCGCCGCCTCCGCCGCCCCCACCGTCGCAGCCGCCGCCCAGACGCGGCCCGGAGTGGGGCTCCCCCGGCTCACCCCGGCACGGCGGCAACGACCCGCGCACCCGCGCCCCGGCGGCGGACACCGCGGGTCCGGTACGGCTGCCCGGGGCACCGGTCCCGATCGGGCCCGGCCTGCGGGTCGCGGACGCCACGGGCCGGGGCCCGGTCGCCGACGCGGGGCCCGCGACCGGCTGGATCCGGCCACCGGCGGGTCTGAACGGCAGCGCCCCGCCGTCCTCCGCCGTACCGGCACAGTCCCCGGCACCTCCACAGGCCCCGGCGCAGGCTCCCGCGCAGCGCCCGGCCGAGCCCGCGCCGCCGCCGGGGGGCCCGGCGCACTGGCGGCCCTGGCGCTTCCGGATGTCGAACGATGTGTGGGGCACCCCGCAGGTCGCGGGGGACCTGCTGTACGTCACCTCCTTCGAGGTGCACGCCCTGGACGTGGGCACGGGCCGCCGCCAGTTCAAGACGCGGGACGTCGCGTGGGCGATGTCCGTCGAGGGCGGCCGTATCCACGCCTCGGACGGACCCACGCTGTACGCGCTCGACGCGGCGACCGGCCAGGAGCGCTGGCGGCTCGGGACGGACGCCTGGGTGTTCTCCCTCAAGACCGGCCGGGGCACGGTCCTCACCGGGACGCGGGGCGGCGGCGTACAGGCGTGGGAGGCGGCCACGGGCGAGAAGCTGTGGGAGCTGACCGGGGCGCAGACGGAGTTCGAGACCCCGGAGGCCGGACCCGCGATCTTCGACGACACCGTCTACGTCTGGAAGGACGCGCGGCTGTGGGCGCTGGAGTCGCGTACGGGTGCGGAGCGCTGGTCCTACCCCGTCGGCGACGCGGCCTCCTGCGGCAACGTCCCGGTCCGCGTACAGCCCGCGCCGGACGGCTGCGTGTACATCTCCGCCGGCACCCGGGTCCTGGCGATCGACATCGCCACCGGCCTGGTGCGCTGGCACTTCGAGGCCCCGGCGGTCTTCCTCTCCCCGCCGGCCTTCGCGCCCGGCCCCGCGGTCACCGGCGGCGGCGTGTACCTCGCCGACTACCTCGGCACCGTCTACGCCCTCGACGCCACCACCGGCAAGGACCGCTGGCGTATCGCCACCGAGCCCCGCCAGTCGATCGAACCCGTCCTCGTCACGGGCGGCAACATCCATGTCGGCAGCGGCAGCGCGCTCTACACCCTCGACGCCGTGACCGGCACCCCCATGTGGCGCTTCGCGGCGGGCGGCGAGGTCATCGGCACCCCGGTCGTCGCCGACGGCCGGGTCCACTTCGGCTCGGCCGACCATGCCCTCTACACCCTGGACGCGGCCGGGGGCCAGCTCCGGTGGAAGCTGGAGACGGGCGGCGAGATCACAGGCTCACCGGTCGCGCAGGGCGGTGTGGTGTACGCGTGCAGCAAGGACCGCTGCGTCTACGCGCTCGACGCGGTGAAGGGCACGGCGACGGGTCGCCCCCGCTAGCGCGTTTCTGCCGGGTCACGCTGGACTCGCGCGCCCTTGGTGCCGCGGGTCCCCTGGTACCGCACGCCCCTGGCCCTGGCGGCCCGGGGCCCCCGCGCCGCGTTGTCGTCGGTCGCCGATTCCTCTACGGCCGGGGGCGAGGGGCGTGCCCCCGCCCGCATGGACTCTCCACCTGGGTTCCGCCCGATGGGGTCTCCGGGGCGGAGCCCGGGGGGAGAGGGCGTCGCGGCCTGGGGAGGCCCCATCCCTCGGCCTGGCGGCCTGGGGAGACCCCATGGCGCCACACCCCGCTCGGATCGCGCAGCGCCGGTGTCGGCGGCCCGGATTCCGCAGGCGGTGACACCTCCGGGTCGCGGCGGGACGCTTCCCCGGGGGCCAGCGGCTGGCGGAGCTGATCGACGAACTGAACGCCGCCGGACCGGAGTTCCGGCGGCACTGGGCGGCGCACACTGTGCGGACCAAGGCGTACGGCGGGTCATCAGCACCCAGACCCGGTCGGCTGCGGCTCGTACCGTCCGCCGGGTAACCCGGACGGCAACCCGGATGGCCCGCGACGGGTACGCCCTGCCGGCGGCGTCCGTCCGCTACCTGCGACGGGGACATCCCGCCGACACGCCGGCGGCCTCGGCACCCGGACCGCGCCCCACCGGTCGGACCACCACCACCGCCCCGCCACATCACAAGCAACCGCTCCGGCCATCCGAGGTAGATGAGAACAAGCCATTGACTGGCCGCACGGTCGCATGCTTGAGTCTGTAACCAGTTCATGTAACTAGTTACATCCTGGAGGTGTGGCTGCCATGAAGAAATTCGCCTGCCTGGCGCTCGCGCTCGGACTCACCGCGACGCTGGCCGCCTGCGTGTCGACGAGTACGGGTGACAGCGCGGGCAATGAACTGGTCATCGAGGGATACGGCGCCGAGTACCAGGGCATTTTCGAGAAGGAGATCGCCAAGCCGTTCACGGAGAAGACCGGCATTCGGATCAAGTACACGGCCGCCGGGTCGGCGTCGGAGCAGTACGCGGCGATCCGGGCCGCGCATGGCGACCCCGGATTCGATGTCGCCGTCATGACCAGCCTTGAGCTGTATCAGGGCAGCCGGGACAAGCTGCTCGCCCCGGTGACGTCGAAGCAGGTGCCGAATCTGGCCCGGGTGCCGGAGAAGCTGCGTGCCAAGACGTACGGTGTCGGCGCGATCCAGGACGTCCAGCAGGTCGTTCTGATGTACCACCGGTCGAAGTTCCCGAAGCCGCCCACGAGTTGGGGGACGATGTGGGATCCGAAGTACCGCTCGGGCACGCTGATCTTCAACCCCGCCAACATCCTCGGCGTGTACGCGATGCTCAGCGCCGCCGAGCTGGACGGCGGGGGGATCGACGACACCGGACCCGGCTTCGCCCGGATCAAGGAGCTGGCCAAGTACGCCATCGCCACTCCCCAGGCGTCGGCGGGGGCGGTGCCCTATATGGAGAAGGGCACGGCGACGCTCTTCCCCTATCTGGACGGCCGCGCCGCGATCTACGCCAAGACCACCGACTACGACTACACGGTGCCGGGGGAGAGTTCCTACGCGTCGCTCGGTTCGCTCGGGGTTCCGTCCGGTGCGGCGAACAAGGACGAGGCGTACAAGTTCATCGACTACTGGCTCTCCGACGAGGTGCAGCGGCGCTGGGCGCTCGCCTACAACGTCGGGCCCGCGGTCACCGGCCTGCAGTTCCCCGCGGACTTCGCCGCCAAGCACATCACCACGGCCGAGAAGCTCGAAAAGATCAAGATCGCCGACCCGGAAACGGTCACCCGGAACCGCACCGCCTGGGGCCAGAAATGGGCGGAGGCCGTGCGATGACGGCGGCTGTGGCGAGCAAGCCCCCGCCCCCGCCCGTGCCTCCACCCGCACCCGAACCCGCACCCCCGCCCGTACCGGCGCGGAAGCGGTCCCGGCTGCCGTGGCTCGGGCTGCCCGCGACGGTGTGGGTCCTGGCGGTCTTCGCGGTACCCACCGCGATCCTGCTCGCCAGCAGCGTGCTGACCTACGAGGGCGCCGAGGTGACCGGCCCGCTCACCACCGCGAACTACGGCGACCTCTTCCGCGACGGCTACTTCCGGTCGGTGCTGTGGGACACCGTCTGGATCTCGGTGGTGGTGGGCGCACTCTGCTCGGCCGCCGGGCTGCTGGTCGCGCACTTCATCGTCCGGTCCGGATCGCGCTGGCGCACCCTCGTCCTGCTCGTCGTCGTGTCGCCCCTGGTGTCGAGTGTCGTGGTGCGTACGTACGGCTGGCTCGTGCTGTTGCAGGGTGACGGCCTGGTGAACAAGGTGCTGCTCTGGAGTGGGCTGACCGAGTCGCCGGTCGCGTTCATCGGGTCGGAGTTCGCGGTGATCGCCGGACTCGTCCACGTACTCCTGCCGTTCGCGGTGTTCACCGCGATGTCGAGTGTGCAGAGCGTCGATCCCGTCCTGGAACGCGCCTCCCGCGACCTCGGCGCCGGGCCGGTCAGCACGTTCCTCCGGATCACCCTGCCGCTGATCCGCCCCGGCCTCATCGCCGGATTCATGCTGACGTTCGCGATCAGCCTCGGCGCGTACGCCGCCGCCGCTGTGCTCGGCGGCGGCCGGGTGCAGACACTCGCGACCCTGGTCCGCGACCGCATGGTGGTCAGCCTCGAATGGGGTCAGGCGGCGGCGGTCTCGGTGGTCATCCTGGCGGTCGGTGCCGTCACGGTGTCCGCACTGCTGCTGGCCGGCCGCCGGTCGCGGAAGGGGATGTGACGATGCGTTTCCGTCCGTGGCTGCTGCTGCGCACCGTACTGCTGATGCTGGTGCTCGCCTTCGTGGCCGTACCGATGGCCGTCGTGGTCTGGACCTCCGTCCAGCCGGACACCTATCCCGCCTTCCCGCCGAGCGGGCTCTCGCTGCGGTGGTGGGAGTCGGCGCTGACCCGCGAATGGCTGCTGCCGATGGCCCTGTCCGCCGAGATCGCGCTGGGTTCGGCGGTGTGCGCGCTGGTGGTGGGCACGGCCGCGGCGTACGCCCTGTCGCGTGGTCCGGTCCGGGGCCGGGCCGCGCTGGAGGGTTTCCTCGCCAGCCCCCTGCTGCTGCCGGAGATCGTGATCAGCCTCGCCGTGGTCCAGCTGATCTCGATGCTCAGCGCACGCGGGTTCATCGGCCCGGCACTGCTGGTGGTGACCCACGCGCTGATCGGCATCCCGTTCGTCCTCCGCACGGTGGGCGTCAGTCTGCTCGGGGTCAACCCACTGTGGGAGCGCGCCGCCCGCGATCTCGGTGCCTCGCCCTGGCGCACGTTCACCACCGTCACCCTGCCGCTGATGCGGTCGGGGATGTTCGCGGGGGCGCTGTTCGCCTTCATCGTGTCGTTCAACAACGTCGAACTCTCGCTGTTCCTCACCTCGCGGGACGCGACCACACTGCCCATCCGGCTGCTGCAGTACATGGAGTTCCAGTACTCGCCGACCCTGGCCTGTGTCGCGGTGACCAGTGTCGTCGGCATCTGTGTCATCGCGGGCGTGGCGTCCCGGTTCGTCCGCCTGACCGAGTTCATCCACGGAGGTACGAAGTGACCGTACGAGCAGACACCGCCGGGGAGGCGGCCACCCGGGCGGCCACCGGCGGCTACGCCGTGACCCTGCGGGGCATCCGCAAGCAGTTCGGTTCCTCGGTGGCCGTGGACGACCTCGATCTCGATGTGCGGCCCGGGGAGTTCCTGACCCTGCTCGGCCCTTCGGGCTGCGGGAAGACGACGACGCTCAACATGGTCGCGGGCTTTCTGACGCCGGACGGCGGGCGGATCCTGCTAGACGGCCAGGACGTCCAGCGGCTGCCGCCGGACCGGCGCGACACGGCGATGGTCTTCCAGCAGTACGCGCTGTTCCCGCATCTGACTGTTGGTCAGAATGTTGGCTACGGGCTGCGGATGCGCAAATGCCCGAAGGCCGATATCCAGGTGCGCGTGGCGGGCGCGCTCGACCGGGTCGGCCTCGCCGGATACGAGGACCGGATGCCCGGCCAGCTCTCCGGCGGGCAGCAGCAGCGCGTCGCCCTGGCCAGGGCCGTCGTGGTGCAGCCGAAGGTGCTGCTGTTCGACGAGCCGCTGTCCAATCTGGACCTCAAGCTGCGCGAACAGCTCCGCCTGGAGATCAAGCACCTCCAGCGCGAACTGGGGACCACCTCGATCTTCGTGACCCACGACCAGACCGAGGCGCTGGTGATGAGCGACCGGATCGCGGTGATGCGGGCCGGCCGGGTCGAACAGCTCGACACCCCCGACACGATCTACCGGGAACCGGTGAACGCGTTCGTGGCCGGATTCATCGGTCAGTCCAATCTGGTTCCCGGTGTGTGCACGGAAGCCGGACCGGACGGCTGCACCGTCCGGCTGGCCACCTCGGACACACTGCGCGCACGGCACGCGGGAACGGTCACCGCGGGCGAGGCGGTCCAGGTCCTGCTCAGACCGGAAGCCCTCCGCCTGGATGTCGCCGGTGCTGCCGGTGCTGCCGGTACCGCCGGTACCGGTGACGGCGCGACGTCGATCGCCGGCCGGGTCGTCGAGATCGTCAACGAGGGCAGTCTCGCCACCGTCGTCCTGGAGATCAGCGGATCGGTCCGGCTCCGGGTCTCCGTACCCGATCCGGGCGCGATCGGCCTCCCCGCACCCGGCGACGAGATCGCCGTGTCCGTACCCCCGGGCGCCGCCCACGCGCTGCCCGGGGACCACTGAAGAGCCCGTTGAGTACCAGCGAGAGCATCGAGAGAAGAGGAATCCACATGGTTGAGCGAGTCGTTGTCGTCGGTGCCGGTGTCTACGGCGCCGCGGTGAGTGCCGAACTGGCGCGGCGCGGCGCCCACGTCACGGTGGTCGACGCGAGCGCACCGGCGGGCGGCACATCCGGGGCGACCTTCTCGTGGACCAACTCCTGCGGCAAGCAGCCCCGGGCGTACCACGATCTCAGCGTCGCCTCGATGGAGGCACACCGGAAGCTGGCGCGCGAGGTGCCCGGCGGCGACTGGTATCACGAGGGCGGCAATCTGGAGTGGGGCGGCGACGACGGCGAACGCGAGCGGCTGCGCCGTAAGGTCGCCACGGTGCTCGGTTACGGATACGAGGCACGCTGGCTCACGCGCGCGGAGGCGCTGCGCCTCGAACCCGATATGAACCCCGCCGAACTGCCGGCCGACGAGATCGCCTACTTCCCGGCCGAGGGCTGGATCGAACCGGCCCGGCTGATCGCCCATCTGCTGTCCACGGCCGACGTGGAGCGGATCTGGCACGACGAGGTCACCGGAATCGACGTCTCCGGCGGTCTGGTGCGCTCGCTCCTGCTCGCATCGGGACGGCGGCTGCCCGCCGACGCGGTGGTCGACTGCGCGGGCCCGGGGGCCGACCGTATCGCGGGCCTCGCCGGGCTCAAGCTGCCCATGCGCAACACCCGGGGTGTCCTCGTCTACACCTCACCGGTCGCGGTCTCCACGTCCCGGGTCGTCCACGCCCCTCAGGTCCATCTGCGGCCGGACGGCGCCGGGCGGCTGCTTCTGCACACCCATGACATCGACAGCGCGGCGCGGGTCTCCGACACCGGAGAGATCACGGTCGACCAGAGCGCGGTCGACAAGCTGATGGCGGCCGGACGCGCGCTCTACCCCGGACTCGGCGCGGCGAGCGTGGAGAGCGTACGGGTGGGCGAGCGGCCGATCCCCGGTGACGGCCTGCCGGTACTGGGCCGGGCACCCGCCCTGCCCAACTTCCACTTCGCCGTCTCCCACAGCGGCGCCACGCTCAGCCTGTACGCCGGCGGTCTGGTCGCGGCCGAGGTGCTGGGCGAGGACCGCGCGGGGGAACTGGCCGCGTTCCGCTTCGAGCGGTTCTGAGGATTCCTTCGAGCGATTCCGACGATTCTGGGCATTCTGAGGATTCTGAGGAGACATTGTGCGTACGACTGTTCTGCACGACTGCGATCTTGTCGACGGCACCGGCAGCGATCTGCGGCCCGGGGTCGACATCGTGGTCGAGGGAGCCACGATCCGCGAGATCGTGCCCACCAGGCCCGCGGAGACCTATGGCACGGTGGACGAGCTGGTCGAGGCCACGGGCGCTCTCGCCCTGCCGGGCCTGATCAACAACCACACCCACGGCACCGCCTACGGCCCGCTCTTCCCCAGCGGCCACGAAGGGCTTCCGCCCGGGCAGGTGGTCGCCAACCTCGACCGGCATCTGCTGGAGGGGACGACCACCGTGCTCTGCGTCGACGGCTTCGTCACCGCCGACGCGGTCGCGAGAACCGACGACGACCACCCGGTCACCGTCCGACTCGCCTCCTGCAACACCCCGGCCTGCCTGCGGGCGGCGACCATCGCCGACGGCGGGGGGCTCACCGACGAGAACCGCGCGTTCACCGCGCGCCGGGCCGTCGGCGCGGGTGCCGTCGCCCTCGGTGAGATCGGCGCCGGACACACCCTGGGCGGCGGTGGGGCGAGTTATATGTACATCCCGGCCGAGGTGGCCAGGCGCACCGGGGTGACGATCACGCCCCGGCAGGCGGACGCGCTGAAGATCTCCGTACTGGGCCGGCATATCTCGGCCTCGTCGTTCGACCGGGACACGGTCGAGGAGGCGCTGGTGGCGGCGGGTCTGGCCGGCAAACTGTCGGTGGAGGAGATCCGCGACATCGTCTCGGACATCGTGCTGCCCGCCTTCGACATCGCCCTTGAGGGGCTCGGCGAAGCCGCCGAGTACGCCCACCAGGTCGGTGTACCGGTGCTGGTCCACAACGCCGCCGCGTCGATGACCCAGGTCGCCGCGATCGCCAGGACCGGTGTGCGGCTCATCGCCGGGCACTCCAATCATTCGAGCTTCGAGCCGCGCGAGGCCCTGGAGCACGCCGAACGGCTCAAGGAGCTGGGTGCGACCGTCGACGTCTCCACTCTCGACACCTTCGGCGCGCAGCGGCTCACCACCGGTCCCGAACTGCTCTACGCCATGTTCGCGGCGGGCCTGGTCGACACGATCTCGACGGACTACGCGGGCGGCCACCACGACCCGATCCTGCTCGCGATCGACCGCGCCACCAAGGCCGGCGTGGTGCGCCTCCCGGCGGCGGTCGCCATGGCCACGGCCAATGTCGCCGACGCCATCCCCGGAGTGGCACCACGGCGGGGCCGCGTCACACCGGGCGCGATCGCCGACCTCGTGCTGACCGACCCGGCGGAGCTGCCGGGGGTCCGCACTGTCATCATCGGCGGTGAGATCGTTGTCCGCGACGGCCGGCGTGCCACCGTCTGACCGGAGCGGCGGGAAGGGACGTACGGTGAAGCGAACAACCATCGGCGACGTCGCGGCGGCGGCCGGGGTATCGGTGGCGACGGTCTCGCGGGTGCTCAACGGCGGTGCCGTCCGCGAGTCCACCGCGACCCGGGTGTGGGACGCGGTCACCCGGCTCGACTACTCGCCGAACGCGCTCACCAAGAGCATCTTCGCCGGGCGCTCCAGCACTGTCGGGGTCGTCATGGGTGATCTCAGCAGCCCGTTCTACCTGGATCTGATCCGGGGGATCGACGAGGTCGCCGCCGCCAACGACAGCCTGGTCATGTTCGCCAACACCTTTCTGCGCCCCGACCGCGAGCTGGCACAGATCCAGGCCATGGACGAGCAGCGGGTACGCGGCCTGATCGTCACCGCCAGCGAGTCCACCGACGACAGGACGCGCAGGATGGCGGCGGGCGGAACCCCCTGTGTCATCGTCGCGCGATCGGTGCCGGACCCGCCGCCCGGCCTGCACTCGGTCAGCCTGGACAACATCGCGGCCGGCCGGCTGATGGCCGAACACCTGGTCGCGTGCGGGCGCCGGTCGATCGGCGTGGTCACCTCCGGGACCCGGCCGTCCCAGCTCGGACGTACCGAGGGCCTGCGGCAAGGGCTCGCCGACGCGGGACTGCCGCTGCCCGATGACGCCGTCGCGGCCGTGTCCGTCAACGGGGAGACCAGCGAGGCCGTGGACGCACTGCTGTCCCGCCGTGCCCCCCTGGACACGATCGTCTGCCTCACCGGCCTCCGCGCGGTCGCCGTCCACTCGGCGCTGTCCACGCGCGGGCTCGCGATCCCGGACGACATCGGCTTCCTGACGATGGACGACTTCCCCTGGGGTCCGGCCCTCGGTATCACGGTGATCGCGCAACCCTCGTACCGGATGGGGCAGCGCGCGGCCGACCTCATCGTCGAACGCCCCGACCGGCCGGCGCAGCTCCGGTTCGAGCCGCGACTCATCGCCCGTACGTCCTGCGGCGAGAGCGGCGAGAGCGGCTGAGCCCCCGGCCTCCGCGCCCTGGGACCGTCCTCCCCGTGAAGCGCCGGTTCCCCCGCCCACCCGGCGGGGGAACGGTGCGCATCGCCTGGTCCCGGGGGTGCGGGCGGCGTATCCGGCGCGTATCCGGCGCTCTTCGGGAGCGGTGGGTCCGACCGCCCCGGGCCCGGTCCCCGAGTGCCGGTAACCGGGGACCCCCATGCACGGCAGGGCCGTTGAGGCGCCCCCGGCCGCCGGATGGCGCGACCCTCCCCACCGGCGTACCGTCGAACGCGGCGGTCGCCGCCCCGCTCCCCCTTCCGTGACCGGCGCGACGGCCGTCCCGCGCGCCCGCTGCTAGGGTGGCGCCCATTCGTCGCCAGACGGTTCCACTACTTTCAACGGGGGTTGAAACGTGAAGCTTCGCCATGCCCGCGCCATCGCCGTATTCGGCATCGCCCTCATAGCCCTGACGGGCGCCCGCGGCTCCAGCGGCGGCGGTTGCGGGGGCAGCAGCAGCAGTAGCAGCAGCGGCGGTAGCAGCGGCAGCAACGACAACGACAGCGACTCCACCACGTCCGGCGGCTCCACCGGATCGGTCACCGGAGGCTCCACCGCGAACCGCGCCGAACGCGACATCCGCATCGACAAGTGCGGCCTGGACGCCACCCGCAAGAAGCTCACCGCGACGATCACCGTCACCAACACCGGCTCCCTGACCTACGACTACGACATCACCCTCGATTTCAGGGGAACCCCGGGCGACACGAGCGTCCTTACGGAGAAGGCGACCCTCAACGACGTCACGGTCGGCCCCTCCGGCTCCGTGACCAAGGAACTCTCCACGCCGTACAACGGCACCGGCGACGGCTCCGAATACAAGAAGTGCCAGGTCGCCTCGGCAAACCGCACCTCGGCCTGACCCCCGCGCACACCTCCGCACCTGCCCCGCCCGATGCGCACCCAGCGCCGCGCGGGGCAGCCGCGCATACGCCCCACCGCCCTCCGGGAAGCTGTGCGTACGGAGACGAGGCCGAGGCGTTGCGCGCCTGAGCCGGGCCGGGTGGCTCCGTCGACTCGCCTCGACTCGGCGGCGGGAGCCGCCCACGCGGTCAGGGTTGGTCCCCCGACTGGTCGGGGGTACGGGGGGTGAACCGTACGGGCAGTTCGGTCAGGGAGCGGTGGAACGGGCCCTGGCGCCAGGTGAGTTGCTCGCGTGGGGTGACGGGGTCGAGGTCGGGGAGCCACTGGGTCAGCCGTTCGATGGCCTCGGTGGCGATCAGCAGGGTGTGCTGTTTCACGGGGCAGGCGTGCTCGCCCGCCGACCACGACAGATGCGAGGCGTCGTGCGGATGGTGGACGCCGCCGTACTCCTGCTCGGCGAAGTGCGCGAGCGCGCCGTAGGAGATGACGACGGGCACGGCTTCGCGCACCCACACCCCGTGGAAGCTGACGGCCTTGCGGGCGTAGTGGATGCCCCAGTTCGACAGCGGGGTCTCATAGCGCAGCACCTCCACGACGGCGTCCATCACGGGCCGGGAGCCGCTGGTGAGGGTGGAGTAGTACGCCGGGTTGCCGAGCATCCGGGAGAGCGCGTTCGACACCAGGTTCGCGGACGGCTCATGGCCCGCGCCGAGGGTGAGGAAGACCTGCCAGACGACTTCCTCGGGCGAGAGGTCCAGCGGATGATCGAGGAGCCAGCTCGTCAGGTCGTCGCCGCGCTCGGCCATCTTCGCGGCGATGAGTTCCAGGATGTACTTTCCGTACTCGGCCTCGCCCTGCGCGGCCTCCTCACCGCCCTCCATCAGCTGGCCCATCAGGGTGTTGAGCCGGCCGCCCTCGCTGTCCGGCAGCCCGAAGAGATTGTTGAAGATCAGGGCCATCAGCGGGCGGCAGAAGTCGGCGACGAGGTCCGCGCTGCCCTGCGGTCCGAACCGGGAGACCAGGATGTCGACGGCCCGGTGCACCCGCTCCCGCAGATCGTGCGGCTCGACCAGGCTGAACGCGTCGACCAGCGTACGGCGGTAGCGGATATGGGTCTGACCGTCGGCGAACAGGGTGTTGCGGCGCCAGCGCAGCATCGGGAGGACCGGTGAGTCCTCGGCGAGAGTGGACTCCCACGGCCGTGCGTCCCGCGACCAGGTCGCGGAGTCGTGCAGCAGATCGAGCGCGGCACGCCGGTCGGTGACGATGTACGCGGGCACCCCGGGCGCGAGTTCGCCCCAGCCGATGGGCCCCTGGGACCGCAGCAGCGCGTAGTAGCGGTGGGGATCGGCGGCGAAGCCGTCCTCCCAGAGACGGACGGGGGCCGGGGCGGATGCGGTCGCGGATGCGGTGAGGGGATGGGCGGTGTCTGAAGGGTTCACCGGGGACCCCCTGGATATTCCGTCTGGGGACTGTCGCTGGTGCGGACCAGCAGATGCTGTACGAGGGAGATCAGCGCGTCGATGGAGGCGTGGGTGTCACGGGCGTCGCACGCCACCATCGGTGTGTCGGGCTCCAGATCCAGCGAGGTGCGCAACTGCTCCTCGGTGTACTGGCGGGAGTCGGGAAAGGTGTTGAGGGCGACGGCGTACGGCAGCCCCGTGTCCTCGACAAGCCCGAGGACTTCGAAGGAGTCGTCGATCCGGCGGGTGTCCACCAGGACGAGCGCGCCCAGCGCCCCGTAGGCGATATCCGTCCACAGGGCGCGGAACCGCTCCTGTCCGGGGGTGCCGAAGAGATAGAGCACGATCCCCCCGTTCAGGGAGATCCGCCCGAAGTCGATGGCGACGGTGGTGGTGGTCTTGTCCCGGACGCCCGCGAGGTTGTCCACGGATACGGACGCCTCGGACAGTTGCTCCTCGGTGTGGAGCGGGCGGATTTCGGACACGGAGTCGATCAGCGTGGTCTTGCCGACCCCGAAGGGGCCTGCGACCAGGATCTTCACCAGTTCGCGGGCACTGTCCGGCAGGTGCAGGCCGCTAGAGCTTGAGGGCGCGCAGGCCATCGGCGACTCTCTCCAACAGATCAGGGTCGGGCTGGGCGGCGTACGGGATGGGTGGGCGTGCGCTCACCAACCCCAGGTCGATGAGGTGGGCGGCGAGGACGCGGACGGCGGACACGGGTAGTTCCAGCACGGCCGCCGTCTCCACCACGGTGAGCGATCCGCCGTCCAGCGCGTCCAGCAGAGTGCGCTGGGCGGGCGGGAGATCAGCGGGGAGAGTGGGCGTGGAGGGAGCGGCGGACACCGCGGACGCCGGGGGCGCGGAGGACACCCGGGGTGCCGGGGGCGCCGGGTTCGCGGTGAGCAGGGGGTTGTCGGCCGGTGGCCCGGCGGGTGGTACGGCCGGTGGTACAGCCGGTAAGACGGGGCGCCCGGCCCGGCCGGGTAAGGGCGGCCCGTCCCCCCCGCTCCGCGCCGCCCCCTCGGCGAGTCCCGTCAGTACCGAAAGGCGCTCCAGACTGTTGCGGCTCGGGCGGGTGTTGCCACCCGTGGACAGATAGGCGGGAACCAGCGGCCGGCCGCCCCGTCGCCTGGTCATACGGCGGTGGGGCCCATGACGCCACGGGGCGCGGCGGCCATCGCCTTCTCGCCGAGCCGGGCCACCTGTGAGTGGACCCGGTGGGCGAGCAGGTCGAGCCGCACCTCGGGGTCGCCGTAGGCGGCCACACAGGTGCCGTGCGAGGTCGGTGCGACCAGGATGTAGCCGTGGTCGGACTCGACCACGATCTGGCGCACCTCCGCCGCGTCCTGGTCGGCGAAGGCGGCGGCGGCGGTGCGGCAGGCGCCCTGCACGGTGCTGGTGATGGCGGCGACCCGCTCGGCGGACGCCTGGGAGAGCCGGTCGGAGTACCCGGAGACAAGGCCGTCCCGGGTCAGCAGAACGGCGGCGCGGACGTGGGGGATCTGCAGGATCGGATCGAGCACCCACGCGGTGTCGCCCGTATCGCGGGAGGTGCGACTGGTCATCAGGGGGCGTTCCCTTCGGGTTCGGCGGTGTTTCTGGCGGCAGCGGTCCCGGCCTGCAGCGCACCGAGTGCGGCGGCGGCCTCCTCGGGCGTGAGCGCGGGGGCCTGGCGGTGCGCGGCTTCGGACCGGGTCGGGGTCGTGGTTGGGGCGGGTCCGGCGGCCGGGTCGGCGGCGCGGACCCGGCGGCGGCGCCGGGGCAGTGATCCGTCGCCGGGCGCCGGAGAGGGGAGCCGGGTGACGACGGCGGGGGCCGCCGGGACGGTGGGGATGGCGGAAGCAGCAGGGCCAGTGAGGCCAGTGAGGCCAGGGGGGCCGGGGGGGCCGGGGGTGCGGCCCGGATTCTCCGGCGACGGCGCCCGGGGCGGGGTGCGACCGGGGTCGGCCGCGGGACGCGCCGGGGTGCGGGCGCCGTCGGATGCGGTACGGGAAGGGCGGTCCGCGCGGGTGTGGGTGGTGGCCGCGCGGCCCGTACGGTCGGTGCGGCTCGCGCGGTCGGCGCGGGCGCGGTCGGTGCGGCTCGGGTGGTCCGCGCGGTCCATGCGGTCCGCGCGGCTCGTTCGGGGCGAAGGCGCCTTCTGGGCGCCGGGGTCGGGTGCGGGTGCGGCCGGGCCCCGGGTGGAGTGCGGCGCGCTCGCGGCGGGTGGCCGCTGGGCGGGGTCGAGATGGCTGAGCAGATGGTTCTTGACCAGCAGCACCGCCCGTACCCCGCCGTACGGCGACGGCGACGAGAGGTCCACGGACAGATCGAACTGCCGGGTCAGCTGTCCGATCGCGGCCAGCCCCATCCGCGGCGGGTCACCCAGTTCGGAGAGCAGGATCGGGTCGCGTCCCGCCACCATCCGCTGGGCGTAGGCCCGTTCGTCCGCCGCCATGCCGACGCCCGCGTCGTCCACGGTGGCGGTGACGCCGTGGTGGGCTCGCTCCAGATTGACCGTGACGGTGGTGTCGGGGGAGGAGTGGCGCAGCGCGTTGTCGAGCAGTTCGGCGATGATGATCGCGACCGGCTCGACGGCGTGCGAGACGAGCGCGGTGCCGTCCTCCAGATGGTTGTTGATCTGTACGCGGTGGTAGCCGACGATCCTGGACTGGCCGCCGGTCACCGCGTCCACGAGATGCGACTCCTCGCGGGCGAGCCCCACCCAGGCGCCGCAGACCACGGCGGCCACCTGGGCACGGCGCAGCGACTGTTCGTTCTCGTGGTCGAGCGCGTAGAGCGTCTGGGCCAGCTCCGGGTCGTCGTAGCGCTGTTGCAGTCCGCGCAGCACGTCCTGGAGCCGGTAGAGACCGGCCTGGATCTCCCGGGTCGCTCCGCGCATTCCCGCCCGCGCGGCGGCGTCGACGCGCTTGCGCTCCTGCGTCATCGCGGTGCCGAGCCCGGCGAGGGTCCCGTCGAGGCCCGCGCCGAACTCACTCCCGGTCAGGTCGGGGTTGAGCGGACCGGGCACCTGGATGTGTGGATGGGCCGCCCGCGTGGCTGCGGCCGGGACGCGTTCCTGGGACAGATGGACGACCTCGGCGGTGAACGCCTGTGCGGCGCGGTCGGCCTCCTGCCGTGCCGCGTCCAGCCGCGCACGCAGTGTCTCGATCTCCTCGCGCTGCCGGGCGCGTTGACGACGGGAGCGCAGGATCTCGCTCCCCATGTAGAACGCCGACATGGTCCCGGCTGCCACGATGGCCAGCTCCGGTATCTCGATCATCGAATAGACCTCGGGGAGGGCGGTGGTCAGGCCCGTTGGGGGCACGACTGGCCAAGTACACACCGTTACCGAATGATCGCGGAGGGTTTTGCCGTAAGAGCTTGTGACGTTGTGAGGGAAGTGGATCACTTGCGCCCGGCACTTCTGATGACACGTCAGGCGTACGTCCGGGCAAGGGGCCGAGGTGGGAGGCCACAAGATGTGAC
>NZ_JBSGUP010000005.1:0-40932 GCF_053607985.1 Streptomyces sp. NPDC055078 | reverse complement strand
CGCGAGAGCTCTGCCGGCCGGTACGCGAAACCCTCACCCCGGTGGGGTGGCACGCCCTCCGGGCGTCTCCTCAAACTCCCCCAGAGCTACGCCTGGGAGGGGCCCCCAGAGAGGCTTGAACTCCGCACCGCCGCAACCCCGCCTTACCGGTACGCGAAACCCTCTCCCCCAGTGGGGTGGCACGCCCTCCGGGCGTCTCCTATATCTCCCCCAGAGCTACGCCTGGGAGGGGCCCCCAGAGGGGCTTGAAGGGGCCCGGTCGTCGGCCGGGTCGGGGCCGGTTCCCGGGCCGATGTGGAACTCGAAGTCGCCGTCGTACCGCTCATGCCCCGCGATCACCGCGGACTCCACCGCGTCCGCGCCCCGTTCGCCGCGCACGATCAGCGGGTCGTGGCGCAGATCCCGCATCAGGGCCACGCACATGCCCACCATGACGATCACAAAGGGCGCGGCCACCAGGATCGTCAGATTCTGCAGGCCCGCGAGCGCGTCGCCCTTGCCGTTGCCGATGAGCAGCATGATCGCGGCGACCGCGCCGGTCACCACGCCCCAGAAGACGACGACCGGCTTGGCGGGTTCGAAGGTGCCCCGCTGGGAGAGGGTGCCCATCACCACGGACGCGGCGTCCGCGCCGGAGACGAAGAAGATGCCGACGAGCACCATGACCAGCAGGCTCATCGCCGTGGCGATCGGATACTCCTGGAGCACGGCGAAGAGCTGGCCCTCAGGGGTGGCCTCGTCGCCGAGCTGCCCGCGCTCCTGGAGCTTCATCGCCGTACCGCCGAAGACGGCGAACCAGACCAGGCTGACCGTGCTGGGCACCAGGATGACGCCGCCGACGAACTGCCGGATCGTGCGCCCCCGGCTGATCCGGGCGATGAACATGCCGACGAACGGCGTCCAGGAGATCCACCAGGCCCAGTAGAAGACCGTCCAGCTGCCCAGCCAGTCGGCCACGGCCTCGCCGCCCGTCACCTCGGTGCGGCCCGCGAGCTGCGGCAGCTCGCCGAAGTAGGCGGCGATCGACGTCGGCAGCAGATCGAGGATGAGGGTGGTGGGGCCCGCGATGAAGATGAACAGCACGAGCAGCAGCGCCAGCACCATATTGGTGTTGGACAGCCACTGGATGCCCTTCTCGACGCCCGAGACCGCGGAGGCCACGAAAGCGATCGTCAGCACCGCGATGATGCCGACGAGCAGCCCGGTGCCGACCGTGTCCATCCAGCCCAGTTCGGTGAAGCCGCTGCCGATCTGGAGCGCGCCGAGGCCGAGGGACGCGGCGGAGCCGAAGAGCGTGGCGAAGATCGCCAGAATGTCGATGAAGCGGCCCGTCCCGCCGTAGGCGCGCTGTTTGCCGATGAGCGGCACGAACACCGCGCTGATGGTCTGCCGCCTGCGGCGGCGGAAGGTGCTGTACGCGATGGCGAGGCCGACGACGGCGTAGATCGCCCAGGGGTGCAGCGTCCAGTGGAAGAGGGTGGTGGCCATGGCGATCTGCATGGCGTCCGCCGAGTCGGCCGGGCCGGTGCCGGGCGGCGGCGAGATGTAGTGGGCGAGCGGCTCGCTCACCCCGTAGAACATCAGGCCGATGCCCATGCCGGCGCTGAACATCATGGCGACCCAGGAGACCGTGCGGAATTCGGGGCCCTCGCCCTCCTGGCCGAGCGGGATCTTGCCGTAGCGGCTGATGGCGAGCCAGAGGGCGAAGACCACGAAGCCGGACGCGGCGAGTACGAAGGCCCAGCCGCCGTTGTGGATCAGTCCGTTCAGCATGCTGCTGGAGATGTCCTCCAGCGTGTCGGTGGCCACGGCGCCCCAGACCACGAAGGCGAGGGTGAGGACCGCCGTGACACCGAAGACCACGCGGTCCGTCGAGGGGCGCCCGGTCTCCTGTGGATGACCGGGGAGGCCCGCCGTCACCGGCTTCGCTCCCCGGTCATCCGGTTGTTCTTCGTGCGACACGAGTGGCACCTTTCAGGGGTTGCGCGGAACGGACTGCTTTTTGCTCCCGCTACCCCTTACCACGGGATGTGCACGTCACCCGGCTCAACAGGCTGTCATAGGCTGACCTGTTGTGAGGTGATATGTCGCACGCGCGTCCAGCAGCAGCGGAATCAGCTTCCGCTGGGACTGCCGCAGGGGCACCACCGCACCGTCCCCGTCCCTCCTGGACACCACGCCGTGCAGTGCCAGTTCGTCCTTGACGTCGGCGAACTGCGCCGCGTCGAGGCGATAGCCGCACGGCGGGTCCGCGAGGGTCTCCTCCGGGGTCGGGGGGTCGTTGTCCGCACCGCCGAGGAAGACCGGGCCGCGGTCCTTGAAGCCCGCGAGCCTCGCCTTGGCGGTCGCGGACTCGATCCGGCCGCGCCGCTCGTCCGCGAAGGACAGCAGTCCGTCGAGTGCGGCGAGCTGGCTGCCCACCCGGCGGCGGTTGTTCAGTGCCTCGTCCGCCTTCTCCTCCTCCGTCAGTGCGTCGACGCGGCTCTCGATGAGCAGTCCGATGGTGTTCTTGATGCCGGACGCGTTGCGCAGAATGCGTTCCTGTCCGTCGCCGGCGACCTGCCGGATGGGTTCCCCGGTGTCGGGGTCCGTCCAGATGCCGTACGTGCCGGTGGTGTGGCCCTCCTCATGCGCCGCCGGGCGGACATAGCCCTCGGACAGGGTCCGCGACTCCTGGTGGACCGCCGCGTCCGTGTTGGGGTTGCGCGGCCAGAGGTCGAACAGATCCTTCTCGTAGTAGCGCGGTGTCGACCCGTACTCGTGCAGGTCGTACACGATGTCGGGCCGCTCGTCCCGCATCAGGGCGGCCATCGCGCGCCCCTCGGCGGTCCGCAGGGCGATGTGGTCGCGGTTGATGTCGACGCGGTCGGAGTTGCCCCGGGTGTTCGCGGCCCGTCCGTCGGGGTTGGCGGTGGGGACGACGAGGATGTTCGTCCGGGCCAGCAGCCGGCGGGTGTCGCGGTCCCGGGCGAAGCCGAGATCGCGGATCGTGGAGAGACAGGCGTCGCGGCCGGACGGCTCGTTCCCGTGCTGGGAACAGATCAGCAGCACGGTGCTGGGGGCGTGCCGGTTGCCGATCCGGACGAGCTGGAGCGGGCGGCCCTGCTTGGTCGTGCCGAACCGGCCGACCGAGACCCGGTCGCTGCCCCGGTCGACGGCGGCGAGGAAGGACTGCTCCTCGGGCTGGCTGGTCCAGCGCGCACCGTCGCTGGTCTCGAATCCGGTACGGGGCGGGTCGCCGTGGTCGGCCTGCGCCGGGACGGTGACCAGCGGTACGGCGAGGGCGACGGCCGTGGCGGTCAGTGCGAGGGATCTGATACGGGGGATCATCGGCTGTCGCCTCCCGGGATCGGGCGGATGGGACGCGGGTCGGCGACGCCTTCGAGCCGGGCGCCGGGAGCGGGCTGCGCGGCGGTCCCGGCGGTGGCGCGGACGAAGGCGGGGGCACCGCCGACGATCGGCAGCTTCGCGTCGGTACGGGCCAGATCGAGGGTGAGCGTCGGGGTGCTCGCGGGCGGGTCGATGAGGTCCCGGTCGGTACCCGCGACGATCAGGGCGAGCCGGTGGCCCGCGGGGACCACATGGTCGCTCGCGTGCAGATCGAGGGTGATGGTGTGGGCCCTGCCCGGGGTGAGCGGGCGGCCCTTCGCGGCGGAGCGGTAGTTGCCGAGGTCGGCCCAGCCACGGCTGAAGACGGTGTAGTCGACGGCCTTGGTGCGTGCCTGGGTCTCCTTGTAGCAGGGGCTGTCGCCCGGCGTGCCCGCGCCCCAGCAGGTACGGGCGGGGATCGTGGTGATGCCTTCGCCGGCGGCGGCGTAGTCACGGATTGTGTCGGGGCCGAGGTCCACGAGGACCGCCGACAGATGGGCGCTGGTGGTCGTCGGGGTGACGGTGACCTTCACCCGGGAGGAGCCGGAGAGCCGTAGATCGCGGCCGAGCGGCTTGGTGATGAATCCGGCCTTGGCGGCGGTGGACCGGTCGACCAGGGCGGCCCAGTCGGTCTCGTCGAGGGTCCGGTCGTCGGTGAAGGTCTCGCTCGCGCCGGGGCGCGCGGGCTTGAGCGTGAGCGTGCCGACGCCGGGCGCGGCCCCCTTGCCCGGGCGCAGGGTGGTGCTGTCGGTGGTGCGCGGCGGCCAGACGCGGTCGGTGGACCACCGGTCGGGGGCGCGCTCGATGTCGGCCATGGGTTCGCGTTCGATGCCGTTGTCGTATCCGAGCAGATAGTGGTCGAACCAGCGGTGCAGGGTCTTCACCCACTCGGCCCGCCGGAAGTCGAACGGGTCGACGTGCCCGGTCTGGGACAGCCAGATCTTGCGCTCCACGCCCTCGTCGGCGAGCGCGTCCCACCACTGCCCGAAGTGCTTGGCCCGGACGTTGAGGTCCTGCATGCCGTGGACGACGAAGACGCTGGCCTTCACGTTGTCGGCGTCCGGCACATAGTCGCGCTCGCTCCACAGCCGGGTCAGATCGCCCGTGCGCGGGGCTCCGTCGACGAGCCGCTGCTGTACGGCCTGGCAGCGGGCGCGGGCCGCCGGGCTCTCCACGTAGTTCGAGAGCCATTCCGGGCCCGAGTCGTAGAGCGGCGCTCCCTTGGCGAAGTAGTAGTCGTACCAGGAGGAGATGGCGCCGATCGGGACGATCGTCCTGAGGCCCTCGACACCGGTGGCGGCGACGCCGTTCGCGACGGTGCCGTCGTAGCTCTTGCCGATCATTCCGGTGTCGCCGGTGCTCCAGGAGGCACGGGCGCGCTCGGCTCCGGTACGGGTGGTGTAGCCGTGGGCGCGGCCGTTCAGCCAGTCGACCACGGCCTTGGCGGACTGGATGTCGGAGCGTCCGCCGACATCGACACATCCGTCGGAGCGGTTGGTTCCGGCGAGGTCGACGGCGACGAAGGCGTAGCCGCGGGGGACGAAGTAGTTGTCGTAGTAGAGCGGGAACTGAACCGGGTTCCCGTCGGCGTCGTACGTCTTGCGCTGGCTCTCGTTGCCGCGTCCGCAGCAGGCGTAGTAGGGACTCGCGTCCATGATGACCGGGATCTTCCGGCCCTGGCGGTCGGTCTCCTCCGGCCGGACGATGTCGACGGCGACCCGGTCGGTCGCTCCGTCGCCGTCGCCGTCGAGCCGGGTGTCCACCCATACGGATTCGCGGATCGCGTTCGCATACGAATAGACGGGTCTGCTCTCTCCCGGGCCTTCCCGCACCGGCTTGGCCTGTGCGCCCGTCGGTGTGACGGTCATGGCCATCAGGGCGGCCAAGGCCGCCAACACGAGCGATCTGTACGTCAAGCGGGTGCCCCGCGCACATATCGGCATGGGCGGGAAGGTACTCCTGACGGCTCCTTGGCAACAGGGGGCCGTCAGTTGAGTCCTGTGACTGAGGGGGTGTCACTTCGGCGTGTGGGGGTGGGCGGGGGCGGGCTCTTCGGCGCGTTCGGGTAGGCGGGGCGCGGGCTCCCCGGCGCGTCCGGGTAGGCGGGGCGCGGGCTCCCCGGCGCGAGGGTCCGTCCTCAAACGCCGGACAGGCTGGGATCGGTGACCCATCCCCGTGACATACGGGCACCCCCGGGGTACCCATCACGCCGGGCGCCCGCACCCCGGCCCAGGGGTCCGTCCTCAAACGCCGGACGGGCTGGGACCGGTGACCGATCCCCGTGACATACGGGCTCCCCCGCGCGAGGGTCCGTCCTCAAACGCCGGACGGGCTGGGATCGGTGACCGATCCCCGTGACATACGGGCTCCCCCGCGCGAGGGTCCGTCCTCAAGCGCCGGACGGGCTGGATTCGCACCGGGTGCGCGTGGCGCGTGGGCGACTGCGGGGCAAGGTCCTCGAATGACGGACAGGTGTACCGGACAGGGCAGGATCGGGTCCGCCGCGCCCGTGTCTCGTAACGCGGGCGTGAGGGGTGCGCGAATTCAGCCTCTCCGGCGATTGAGGAGCTGGGGCCCTCCACGCCCGCCAGGGCGTAGGGGGGTACCAGCAGGGGGAGGTCCAGGGCAGCCGCCCCGGTGCGCGCGCCGGACAGGCCCGTCGGCCGGAGGAGCAGTACCTGCGGCGCGGGTCCCGTGGACGACCGAACGCAGGCGGCGCGGGCGCGGGAGCACCCCGTGGACGACCGGGCGCAGGCGCGGGAGCACCCCGGCCAGGGCTCAGGGCCCAGAGCCCAGGGCCCACGACCCAGGCACCCGACCGGAGGTCAGTCCGCGTGGACGACGACCGAGATGGCGCGGACCTCGTCGCCGGTCATGTTGCGGTACTGGTGGGGGGTCGCCGGGTCGAAGGCGAGGGAGTCGCCGGCCTCCAGGATGTAGGTCTCGAAGCCGACGTCCGCGTGCAGGGTGCCCTGGAGGACGAGCTGGTACTCGCGGCCGTCGTGCCGGATCGGGCAGCGGGTGTCGGTGGACCGCCCGTAGGGCGCGTAGACCACTTCGAGGAAGTCGACGCGGGCGTCCTGCTGGGGGGTGAGCCGCTCCCAGCGGACCCCGCTCGCGAGGTCGATGGTGCGCCGCGCCCCCCGCCGCTGCACGATGGCCGCGACGCCGGGTGCCAGCTCGGGCCCGGAGACCTGCGTGCCGCCGTTGCCGTTGACCGGTGGCTGTGCCGCTCCGGCGTCGGGCCCCGTCCCGTCCGGGCCCGGGTGGTCGTCGCCTCCCGCGCCGATCCGGACCGCGCCCAGGGTGGCCACCCTGGGCACCCCGTTCTCCCCGGTCGCCGGGGGTGCGGCGACCTGCGGGGCGGTCGCCCTGCTGGCGGGTGCGGGGATCTCCCCGTTGTCCGCGACCCCGAAGAGATAGTCGAGGGAGATCTCCAGCGCGTTCGCTATCCCGTAGATCACGCCGGCCGACGGGGCCGTCTGGCCGCGCTCGACCTGGGAGATCAGGCTCGCGGAGCACCCCGCCATCTTGCCCAGCTCGCGCAGTGAGAGACCACGTTCGGCGCGGACTCTTCTGAGCCTGCCGCCGAGTCCAGGGCTTCCCCCCTCGGGTTTCATCGCGCCTCCTGATCGAGTCAATCCGCCGCGTTCACGCACTTGACAACTGTATAGGACTGCACAGGACTGTACAGCGATGCACGCGATATTGAACACCCGTCCGCGCCGGGGGATACCCACTGGACGTATGTGCAGGTTGTATAGCCCACCTTTGTCGCACTTGACCACTTCCCTCCTGCCGCCCAGCAGAGATTTTCGAGAGAAGCTGTACAGCCCTTGACAAGGATGCTGCACATACGTCCACTATAGCGCACATCACATCGCTTTCGGCGCTCACGCAGTCGTGTGGAGGTTCTCGCTGTGAAAGACAACGGATTGCCCATCCCCGAGGGGCGGGCCCGCCGGGCCCGTGGCAGAGCGGCCAAGACAACGGGCGGGCTGATCCTCGCGACCGCACTGACCGTCACCCTCGCCGCGTGCAGCGGCAACACCACGGGCACCGACGGCACGACCGACACCAGGAAGGCGGGCGACGGGCCGAGCGGCACGCTGCGCTTCGGCACCAACCAGCAGTTCAAGGACTGGGAGCCCATCACCCACCAGAACAGCACCTTCACCTCACTGGTGTACGAGTCGCTGCTCAGCGTCGCCCCGGACGGCTTCACCCTCAAGCCCCAGCTGGCGACGGAGTGGAAGGAGACCCCGATGCGGGTCGATCTCACCCTCCGCTCGGGCGTCGTCTTCCACGACGGCACACCCTTCAACGCCGCGGCGGCGGTCAAGAACCTCCAGCGGGTCCAGACCACCCCCAGCCAGTACCGGAACCAGCTCTCCGCCGTGAAGTCCTTCACCGCGGTGGACGAAACGCACCTGCGCATCGACCTCAAGGAGCCCTCGCCGGGTCTGCTCAACAATCTGGCGCGACTCGGGATGTACATGGTCTCCCCCAAGGCGCTGGACGCGGGCAACTGGAAGACCACGGGTGTGGGCACCGGACCGTGGAAGTACGACCCGAAGGCGTCCACCAAGGGACTGCGCACGGTCGCCACGGCGTTCGACAAGTACTACGACAAGAAGGCCGTCGGCCCCGCCCGTGTCGAGATCACCCAGATCAACGACCCGGACAGCCTCTACAACGCGCTGCGCGCCGGACAGCTCGACGTGGTCTGGACGAGCCCGCCGCTCGCCGAGCGCGCCGAGAAGGAGGGCCTGAAGTCCACCTGGTTCCCGTCCGTGCTCTGGCACCTCCAGATGTTCGACACACAGGGGGTGTTCAAGGACAAGAAGTTCCGGCAGGCCATTTGTTACGCGATGAAGCCCCAGGACTATGTGGACGCGGCGCTCGGCGGCAAGGGCAAGACCCCGCTCCAGCGGTTCCCCGAGGGCCAGCCCGGCTACAACGCGTCCCTCAAGGGCTACCCCCACGACCTGGACAAGGCCAAGAAGCTGATCTCCGAAGTGAGCGGGAAGAAGTCGTTCACCCTGCTCAGCTATGACACCCAGCGGACCATCGCGGAGCTGTTCCGCAGCCAGATGTCGAAGATCGGTGTCGACGTCAAGCTCGAACTGCCCAACTTCCCGCAGTTCCTGAGCACCTACCAGAGCGGCAAGTACCCCGCCGCGATCCTCTCCGACGGCTCCCGCTCCGGCGCGTACGACTACTGGACCCGCAAGTACGCCCCCGAAGCCCCGGGCAACCCGCTGAAGGTTCCGTACCCGAAGATCGACGCCGCCGTCAAGGAAGGCGTGGCCGCCAAGACGCCCGAGGCCCAGGACGCCGCCTGGCAGAAGATGTCGAAGGTCGTCGACGAGGAGGCCCTGGACTGCGGTTACTTCGACTACTCCGGCTTCTGGGCCTACGACCCGAAGAAGGTCCAGAACATCGCTTCCACCACCAATGACGTGGCGGTGTTCCGCTACAAGGAGGCCAGGCCCCAGGGCTGAGCACCCCGGCCGGGCATCCGGACCGGGCACCGGGAGTCCGGCCGCGGGGCACACCGCCCCGCCGGTCCGGGCCCCGGAGCCGAACACCACCCCCGTTCCACCGCCACGCGCGCTGTCCCTCCGTACACCCCTTGGATGGAGAAACCCACCCATGAGCAATATCCCGCCTCAGAACGCACTCCCTGATCTCGTCCTCGTCAACGGCCGTGTGACCACCATGTCCACGGACGGGCGGGACGCCGAGGTGGAGGCCGTCGCCATCACCGGCGAGCGGATCTCCGCGATCGGCACCACCCGTGAGATCCAGGATCTGGCAGGCCCCGCCACCACCGTGGTGGACCTGGCAGGGCGGCGGGTCGTCCCCGGTCTGATCGACTCCCATGTGCATGTCGTCCGCGCCGGGCGCACCTGGCGGGACGAGGTCCGCTGGGAGGACGAGCTGACCCTGGAGTCGGGGCTCGCGGCCATCACCCGCCGGGCGGCCGAGCGGCCGGCCGGCAGCTGGATCAGGGTCATCGGCGGCTGGCACCCGTCGCAGTTCCCCGAGGACCGGGGTCCCACCCGCGCGGAGCTGGACGCGGCGGCCCCCGACAACCCCGTCTATGTGCAGTTCCTGTACGACTGGGCCGTACTGAACACCGCCGCGATGCGCGAACTGGGCGTCGACCACGCGCTGGTGCGGGAGCTGGACGGCCAGGGCTTCAAGGCGTCGCTGTTCGAGACCGACGACAGCGGTGAGCTGACCGGCAAGGTCAACGGCACCCCGCTGATGGAGTGGTTCTACCGGCGGATGCCCGCCCCCACCATGGCCGAGCAGATCGCCTCCACCGCCGAGATGTCCCGGCAGCTGAACCGGCTCGGCATCACCGGCGCGATCGACGGCGGCGGTTTCAACAGCGGCCCCGACGCCTACCCGGCGATCCGGGAGGTCTGGCGCCGCGGCGAGCTGACCGTGCGCACCCGGCTGACCGTGCACGCCGAGCGGGCCGGCACCGAGCAGGAGGATCTCGCCGGATACCAGCGCTTCACCCCGCTGGACGTGGGCGACGGCATGCTGCGGGTCCTCGGCGTGGGCGAGGTCATCCTCTACTGCACCGTCGACAAGATCGCCAAGCCGGTGAAGATCGGCGAGGACGTACGTGCCGAGCTGCGCAAGCTCTTCGGCGACCTCGCCCGCAACCGCTGGACCGTGCACACCCACGCCCATCACCACGAGACCATCGACGCCGTCCTCACCGCCTGGGAGGAGGTGCACGCCGAGCACGACATCAGCCCGCTGCGCTGGTCGCTGGTGCACGCAGAGCCGCTCACCCTCACCGACGTCGACCGGATCGAGGCGCTCGGCGCGGGTGTGCTCGCCCAGGGGCTGTTCCGCTTCCAGGGCGAGGAGGCGCTCAACGTCTGGGGCGCGGAGACCGTCGCGGAGGCACCGCCGCTGCGCAAGCTGATCGAGCGCGGCATCCCCCTCGGTCTGGGCTCGGACGCGATGCGGGTGGCCTCGTACAACCCGTTCGCCACCCTCGCCTGGTTCCTCAACGGGCGCAGCGTCCAGGGCAACGAGACCCTCGCGCCGCACAATCTGCTCACCCGGGAGGAGGCGCTGCGCGGCTACACCGCGTCCGGCGCCTGGTTCAGCTACGAGGAGGACGAGCGCGGCAGGCTCGAACCCGGTCTGCTCGCCGACCTCGCCGTCCTCAGCGACGACTACTTCACCGTCGCCGAAGAGCGGATCCCCCGGATCGAATCCGTCCTCACCGTCGTCGGCGGGCGGGTCGTGTACACCGCCGAGCCGTTCGACGGGCTTCCCCTCGCCGCCCCCCTCACCCAGGGAGTCAGCCGTGCCTGAGACCACCACCAACGCGCCCCGACTGCTCATCAAGGGCGCCACCGTCCTCACCATGGACCCGGATCTCGGCGACCTCACCACCGGGGACATCCTCATCGTGGGCGACCGGATCGCCGCCGTCGGCACCGATCTCTCCGACCCGGCGGCCGAGGTGATCGACGCCGCCGGAATGATCGCCATCCCCGGTCTCATCGACACCCATATGCACGCCTGGCAGACCCCGCTGAAGGGGCTGCACGCTCCCGGCTGGACCTTCGACGACTACCAGAGCCAGGTCTTCTACCTGCGGGAGCACTACAGCCCCGAGGACATCCACGACGCCACGATCGCGGGCTCGACCGAGATGATCGACAGCGGGGTGACCGGCGTCCTCGACTTCTGTCACAACGTCATGTCGCCCGAGGCGGCCGAGGCGGGCGTGCGCGCGCACCGCAGGACCCGGCAGCGCACCCTGTGGGCGTACGGCATGCTCGGCAGCTTCGACGCGCCGCCGGAGGACCACGCCTGGCGGCTGGAGCACATCCGCGCGCTGCACCAGGAGACGGCCGACGACAGTCTGCTGCGGATCGGCATGGCGCTGGGCTCCATCGAGTACAACAGCATGGACCGGATCTCCCAGGAGATCGCGCTCGCCCGCGAGCTGGGCATGCGGATGACCGTCCACCAGAATCCGGCCGGTCAGATCCGCGCCCTGCACGAGGCCGGGCTGCTGGACTCCGACATCCTGCCCGCGCACGCCAACGCCGCCGACGACGGTGAGCTGGACATGCTCGCGGCATGCGGCGGCGGTATCTCCTTCACCCCTGAGGGCGAGTTCGGCGGGGGCCGGTCGATGACCGTCCTCAACCGCGCCCACCGGGCCGGGGTGGTCTCCAGCCTCGGCATCGACACCGCCTCCCGGGTTTCCATCGACCTGTTCGCTGCGATGCGCCTCACCTATCTGCTGATGCGCAATGTCGACGCCATCAGCGAGCGGGAGGCCGGCCGCTATCCGCTGGTGCGCCGCGAGGGCGTCCCGCTGGTCTACCCGCGCCATATGCTGGAGTACGCGACGGTCAACGCGGCCCGCTCCCTCGGCCTCGGCGACGACCTCGGCCGGCTCGCCCCCGGGCAGCTCGCCGATGTCGTCCTCATCAACACCGAGCCGTACGGTATGTCGCTCGGCGATCCGGCCGCCCATGTGGTGCTCCAGACCACCCCCGGCGATGTGGACACCGTCGTCATCGACGGGGTCGTGCGCAAGCGCGGCGGCGAGCTGACGGATCTCGACCGGGCCGAGGCCGGTGCCGCGACCCGCCGGGTCCGCGAGCGCGTCTTCGCCGACGTCGAGTCGTCAGTCCAGTCGTCAGTCCAGTCGTCAAAGGGCATGGGCGGATGACGAAGTTCGTCCTGCAGCGGCTGCTGTCCGCGCTGCCGACCCTGCTCCTGGTGTCGATGTTCGTCTTCACCCTGGTCCATCTGACGCCCACCGACCCGGTGGCGCAGATCCTGGGTGAAGGCGCACCCGCCGCCGACAAGGCGGCCATGACGGAGCAACTGGGCCTGAGCCGACCGCTGTTCGAGCAGTACTGGGACTGGCTGGGCGGTGCGGTGACGGGGGATCTCGGCAACTCCCTCTACACCAGCGTCCCGGTGTCCGAGTCGATCTCGACGGGTATCGGGATCACGCTGTCGCTCGCCATCGCCGGTATGGCGATCGCGCTGCTGGCGGGGATTCCCCTGGGTGTCCTGGGCGCGCTGCGCCCGGGCACCACCGCCGACCGGCTGCTGACCGCCGTGGTCGCCCTCGGTCTGGCGGTGCCCAGCTTCTGGCTGGGTCTGCTGCTGGTCCTGGTCTTCGCGGTCAATCTCGGCTGGCTGCCCGTCGTCGGTTATACGCCGTTCACCGAGGACCCCGGGGCCTGGGCGACCGGCATGATCCTGCCCGCCTTCGCCCTGGGCTCCCACACGGCTGCCGTCATCGCCCGGCAGACCCGCAGCGCCATGATCGACGCGCTGGAGTCGCCGTACGTCCAGACACTGCTCGCCCGGGGCATCCGCAAGCGGAAGATCGTGCTGCGGTACGCCATCAAGAACGCGATGGTCCCGGTGCTGGCGGTGATCGCGATCCAGATGTCCGTACTGGTCGCCGCGAGCTTCGTCATCGAGCGGATCTTCGCGGTACCGGGGCTCGGCACCACGCTCATCGACAGCGTCGTACGCGCCGACTACCCGTTGCTCCAGGGCTCCATCGTCCTGGTGGCGGTCATCGTGCTGCTGGTCAATCTGGCGGCGGACCTCCTCTACGGCGTGATCAATCCGAAGGTGAGGCCCCAATGACCGAAATGCCCCCCAGCGGGGCTCCCCAGAGCACCGCCACCCTCACCGAGAAGGCCGATGTGGCGACCGGTGCGGACTCCTTCGCGGCGGAGCCGCGGGTCAGGGCCCGCACCCTGCGCCGGATGCTGCGCCAGCCGGTCACCCTGTTCTGTCTGGCGATGCTGCTGCTCCAGGTCGTCGTGGCAGTGGCGGCGCCGCTGCTGGCGCCGTACGACCCGGCCGCCCCCGATGTGCAGAACAAGCTCCAGGGTCCCAGCGGGGACCACTGGCTCGGCACCGACGACCTCGGCCGTGACACCCTGTCCAGGCTGCTCTACGGCACCCGCACCGCGCTCCTCGCCTCCGGCGAGAGCGTCGCGATCGGCCTGGTCCTCGGTGTCGGTCTGGGGCTGTTCGTCGGGTACCG
Organism: Streptomyces sp. NPDC055078; assembly: GCF_053607985.1. Taxonomy (NCBI): domain Bacteria; kingdom Bacillati; phylum Actinomycetota; class Actinomycetes; order Kitasatosporales; family Streptomycetaceae; genus Streptomyces; species Streptomyces sp. NPDC055078. The sequence goes on along the minus strand of NZ_JBSGUP010000005.1, from coordinate 27,488 downwards.
GGGCGGCTGGTGGGACCGGATCGGGATGCGCGTGGCCGATGTCATGCAGTCCATCCCGGCCCTGCTGCTCGCCCTCGCCCTGGTCGCCGTACTCGGCAACGGTCTCGGCAACGCGATGCTCGCGGTGGGACTCATCTTCGCCGTCAGCTTTATGCGCATCACCCGGGCCGTGGTCCTGGCGGAGCGGGAGAAGCTGTACGTCGACGCCGCCCGGGTGCTCGGGCTGCGGTCCTCGGGGGTCATGCTGCGGCAGGTGCTGCCGAACGTATCGCCGCCGCTGATCGTCCAGGCGTCCATCGCGCTGGGCACCGCCCTGCTCATCGAGGCGACCCTCAGCTTCCTGGGTGTCGGTATCGACGCCAGCCAGGTCAGCTGGGGCGCCATGCTCGACGCGTCGCGCCAGCACGTGGCCGAGCACCCGCTGCTGGCGATCCTCCCCGGCGCCGCGATCACGCTCAGTGTGCTCGTGTTCAATCTGCTCGGGGACGGGCTGCGGGACGCGGGCTCGCCCCGCTCGGCCGACAACCGCCGGCCGCGGCAGCCGGTCACGTCCGCCGCCCCCGCCCCGGTGAACGCGGTGCTGCCGGCCCCGGCCGACGCACTGCTGCGGGTCGAGGGGCTGACGGTCACCGACGCGGGCGGCGCCGAGCTGGTGTCGGACGTCTCCTTCCACATCAAGCGGGGGGAAACGTTCGGCCTGGTCGGGGAGTCCGGCTGCGGCAAGTCCATCACCGCGTCCGCCGTCCTCGGGCTGCTGCCCAGGGGCGTGTCCATCGCCTCGGGTTCCATCCGGCTCCAGGACACCGAACTGGCCGGACTCGGCGGCGAGGAACTGCGCCAGATCCGCGGCCGGCGCATCGGCATGGTCTTCCAGGACCCGGGCTCGGCCCTCTCCCCCGTGCACACGGTGGGCCGCCAGCTCACCGACGCCATCCGGGCGCACAGCGAGCTGTCCAAGGACGAGGCCACCGAGCGCGCGGCCGAACTGCTGGATCTCGTCGGGGTGCCCAACCCCCGGGAGCGGCTGAAGGACTATCCGCACCAGTTCTCCGGCGGCATGGCCCAGCGGGTCGTGATCGCGGGAGCCCTGGCCTGCGACCCGGAGCTGCTGATCGCCGACGAGCCGACCACCGCCCTCGATGTCACCATCCAGGCGCAGGTCCTCGATCTGCTCGCCTCACTGCGCGAGCGGCTGTCCATGTCCCTGCTGATCATCACCCATGACCTCGGGGTCGTCGCCGACAGCTGCGACCGCATCGCGGTGATGTACGCGGGCCAGATCGTGGAGCAGCGGACCGTCACGGACGCGTTCGCCGCTCCCCGGCACCCGTACACGGAGGCGCTGCTCGCCGCCGTGCCGCACAGCGAGACCGACGGCCGGCCGCTGGCGACGATCCCCGGCCGGGTACCGCCCGCCTGGGCGTGGCCGGGGGGCTGCCGGTTCAATCCGCGCTGCTCGTACGCCACGGACAGTTGCCGCACCGAGGCCGTACCGCTCGATGCCGACGGAGTGCGCTGTCTGCGGGTCTCCGAACTCGACCTGGCAGGTGCCCGATGACCGAGAACCCGTTGGCCTCGAACCCGTTGGCCTCGAACCCGACGACCGGGAAAGACGCTCCGCTGCTCTCCGTGGAGAACCTGACCGTGCGCTACCAGCTGGGGCGCGGGATGACCGGGCGGGCGAAGACCCTCACCGCCGTACGGGATGTCAGCTTCACCATCGGCAGCGGCCGGACGCTGGGTCTGGTCGGCGAGTCCGGCTCGGGCAAGAGCACGATCGGCCGCGCGATCCTGCGGCTCGCGCCGGTCTCCGAGGGCCGGATCGTGTTCGACGGGACCGATACGGCGACCTTCGGCCGCCGCACCCCGCTGTCGTTCAACCGGGATGTACAGGTGGTCTTCCAGGACCCGATGTCGTCCCTCAACCCCCGGCAGACCATCGCCACCACCGTGGGCCAGGCGCTCACCCGGCACCGTCCGCTCTCCGGGCTGGAACGGGACCGCGAGATCACCCACGCCCTCGACCAGGTCGGGCTCTCCGGCTATCACGCCGACCGCTATCCGCACGAGCTGTCGGGCGGCCAGCGCCAGCGGGTGGCCATCGCCCGCGCGCTGGCCCCCAGGCCACGGCTGATCGTGTGCGACGAGCCGGTCAGCGCGCTGGACGTCTCCACCCAGAGCCAGGTGATCAATCTGCTGATGGACCTCCAGCGCGAGCTGGGCGTCAGCTATCTGTTCATCGCGCACGACCTCGAAGTGGTGCGGCACATCAGCGACGAGATCGGGGTGCTGTACCTCGGCCGGCTCATGGAGTCGGGGCCCGCCGATCAGGTCTACCGCACCCCGTCGCACTCCTACACCCAGACCCTGCTGGCCTCCACCCTGGTCGCCAATCCGGCACGCCAGGCGGCGCGTACCGCACAGCGGCGGAAGCTCGGCGCGGACGCCTAGGCGCCGCACCGGATTTGTCTACTTGTCCACAGTTCTCTCCCCCCATAGGAGATCCTCATGAGCGGCAACCTCCCCATTCCGGCGCTGCCGGTCGCGCCCGCCCCTGGCCACGGCATGGTCGACTTCGAGGAGCGGGTCAACTTCGAGCGGCTGCGCTCGTACCGCATCTCGCGTATCCAGCAGGCGCTGGAGGACAGCGACCTCGGCGCGGTGCTCGTCTTCGACAACAACAACATCCGGTATCTGACGGGTATCTCGATCGGCGAGTGGACCCGGGAGAAGCTCTCGCGCTACGCGATCTACACCCGTACCGGTGAGCTGATCCTCTGGGACTTCGGTTCGGCCGCCGTGCACAACCGGATGTACGCGCCGTGGATGAAGCCGGAGAACTGTCTCTCCTCCTGGACCACCATGCGCGGGGCGGTTCCGCCGGACGCCGATCTGATGACGCGCGCGGTCTCCGAGATCAAGGGCCGGCTGGCCGACGCCGGGGTGGGCGGTATGCCCATCGGGGTGGACATCCTGGACATCCCGCTGTACTCCGAGCTGACCCGTCAGGACATCGACGTCCGCGACGGCCAGCAGGTGATGCTGGACGCCCGCCAGATCAAGAACCGGGACGAGATCACCCTGCTGTCGATGGCCGCCGCGATGGTGGACGGCACCTACCACGACATCACCGAGGCCCTGAAGCCCGGTGTGCGCGAGAACGAGATCGTGGCGCTCGCCAACAAGCGGCTGTACGAGATGGGCTCGGACGATGTCGAGTCCATCAACGCGGTGTCGGGCGAGCGCTGCAACCCGCATCCGCACAACTTCTCGGACCGCATCATCCGGCCGGGCGACCAGGCGTTCTTCGACATCATGCACTCGTACAACGGCTACCGGACGTGCTACTACCGCACCTTCAACGTCGGCCGGGCCACCCAGGTGCAGCACGACGCGTACACCCGGGCCCGGGAGTGGATGGACATCGCGATCGACGCGATCAAGCCCGGGGTCTCCACCGCCGATGTGGCCCGGCTCTGGCCGACAGCCGAGGAGATCGGTGTCCAGGACGAGAAGACCGCGTTCGGTCTGCTCTTCGGGCACGGCCTCGGTCTCGCGTTGCACGAGCGGCCCATCATCAGCCGGCTGACCTCGCTGGAGAGCCCGATGCTGATCGAGGAGGGCATGGTCTTCGCACTGGAGACGTACTGCCCGGCCACCGACGGCGTCTCCGCCGCCCGGATCGAGGAGGAGGTCGTGGTCACCGCGACCGGTATCGAGGTGCTGACGCGCTTCCCGGCCGACGAACTGTTCATCGCCAACCAGTACTGACCGGGGCGACCCTGTGCGCCGTCGCGGCGTCCCGGGCCTCGTCCCGCCGGACGCCGCGGCGGCCCGCACCCAGAGCGCCCGTACCGGACGGCTCTTCGCCGTCGGGCGAAGTCTTCCCCACCCAATTCACCAACAGATGATCGAGAGGGTACGAAACGATGAGTGGAACCAGCAGTGAGCGGCTCGGCTGGCTCGGCACCGGGCGCATGGGCACGGTGATGGCCGGGAGTCTGCTGGCCGGTGGCGCGGATGTCTCCGTGTGGAACCGTACGGCGTCCAAGACCGCGCCCCTGGTGGAGAAGGGCGCCAAGGCCGTCGACACGATCACGGAGCTGGCGGGCGCGGACATCGTCTTCGTCATGGTGTCGGCCAGCCAGGATCTGCTCGCCGTGACGACGGGCGAGGGCGGTCTGCTGCGCGCCGAGCGCAAGCCGCAGATCATCGTGGACTGCTCCACCGTGTCCGCCGAGGCGTCCGCGGAGGTCCGGGCGGCGGCCGAGGCGGCGGGGGTGGCGTTCCTGGCCTCCCCGATCAGCGGCAACCCGCATATGGTCGCCGACCGGAAGGGCGCCATCGTGGCCTCCGGCCCGCGTGAGACCTACGACCGGGTGGCGCCGTACCTTGAGCTGATGGCGCCCACCGTGGTGCACGCGGGTCCGGCGGAGCAGAGCCGGCTGGTGAAGATCTGTCACAACCTGATGCTCGGCATGATCACCCAGGCGTTGGTGGAGGTCACCACCCTGGCCGAGAAGGGCGGGGTGCCCCGCGCGGCCTTCGTCGACTTCATCAACGGCTCGGTCCTCGGGTCCACCTTCATCATGCACAAGGGCCGTGCACTGGTGGACGGTGACTACACCCCCACCTTCAACAACAAGATGCTCCGCAAGGACTTCGACCTCGGCCTCGGCGCCGCCCGCGAGCTGGAGGTCCCCCTGCCGGTGAGCAGCATGGTCCACCAGCTCATCCAGACCGCGATCGGCCACGGCTTCGCCGAGCAGGACTACGCGGCGCTCTTCGAGGTGGAGGCCCGCGCCGCGGGCATGCGCAACGGGGACGACTCGGCCTGACGCCCGCCCCCTGAGAACGGGGCCGGTCCCGGCCGCGATCCACTTCCGGCCGCGACCGGCCTCCCCAAGACCCCGCCGTGTGTGTGCTGTTCGCTCCCTGTCCTGCGACCGGCACACGCACGGCGGTTCCATGGGGTCAGCGACCTGGGCCGGGGTTGGCGGCGCTGTCCGGAGGCCGCCGCCTCACGCCTCGCCGAGCCGTGCCGGACGGCACAGTGACCAGCACAAACTCAGCCCCGTCTGGGGGTCCCCCCAGGCGAAGCCCTGAGGGAGAGTGAGGCGCTGGGGGTCCCCCCACGCCGCAGGGCGTAGGGGGAGGTTCGGGGCGGAGCCCTGACGAGAGTGCGGGCTGTCCGGCGCACGGGTCCGTCCTCAAGCGCCGGACGGGCTGGGTTTGCTCGGGTTCTCGCGTCTCAAGCTCCCCCAGGGCTTCGCCTCTGGGGGGACCCCCAGGTGGGGCTGGTTTTGTGCGGGTGCCGACCGCCCGGCAACGCACAAGGCCCCGGCGACCTCACCGGTCCCCGGGGCCTTGCGCCTTACCGCAGGGCCAACCGCCCGTCACCAATCCGTCGCGATGTACTTCGTCTCGGTGTACTCAAGGATGCCCTCGTGCCCGCCTTCCCGGCCGATCCCGCTCTGCTTGACCCCGCCGAAGGGCGCCGCCGGGTCGGAGACGAGGCCCCGGTTCAGCCCCACCATCCCGGTCTCCAGTGCCCCGGCGATCGCGAGCCCGCGCCGCAGATCACGCGTGTAGAGGTACGACACGAGCCCGTACTCGGTGGCGTTGGCGAGGCGTACGGCCTCCTGCTCGTCGCTGAACCGCACCAGCGGCGCCACCGGCCCGAAGATCTCCTCGTCCAGGATGGCCGAGCCGGCGGTGACCCCGTCGAGGACGGTGGGCTCGTAGTAGTAGCCCTTGCGGTCCGGGATGCGGCCACCGGTCCGCACGCGTGCGCCGCGCCCGACGGCGTCCTGGACCAGTTCCTGCACCTTGCTCTGGGCTTCGGCGTTCACCAGGGGCCCGACCTCGGTGTCCTCCTCCAGGCCGGGGCCCACCCGCAGGGAGCCCATGGCGGCTGCGAGGCGGGCTCCGAACTCGTCGGCGACGGACTCATGGACGTAGAAGCGGTTGGCGGCGGTGCACGCCTCCCCGCCGTTGCGCATCTTGGCGAGCATCGCGCCCTGGACGGCGGCATCCAGGTCGGCGTCCGCCAGGACCAGGAAGGGAGCGTTGCCGCCCAGCTCCATCGAGGTGCTCAGCACCCGGTCGGCGGCGCTGTGCAGCAGCCGCCGCCCGACCTCGGTGGAACCGGTGAAGGACAGCTTCCGTACGGCCGGGTGGTCGAGCATGGCGGAGACGACGGCCCCGGAGCGGTCGGCGGGCACGACGTTGACCACCCCGCCGGGCGCCCCGGCCTCCTCCATCAGCGCGCCGATCGCCAGCGCGGTCAGCGGGGTGTCACTCGCGGGCTTGAGCACGACGGCACAGCCCGCCGCGAGCGCGGGACCGATCTTCCGGGTGGCCATCGCCGCGGGGTAGTTCCAGGGTGTGACCAGCACGGCGACACCGATCGGCGCACGGTCGACCACGATCCGGTATCCGCCCGCCGGGGCCTGCTGGACCGTGCCCGCGAGGCGTACCGCCTCCTCGGAGTACCAGCGGAAGAACTCCGCCGCGTAGGCGACCTCGGCCCGCGCGTCGGGGAGCGCCTTGCCGTTCTCGGCGCTGATGAGGGTGGCGAAGTACTCCGCGCGCTCGGTCATCAGCTCATACGCCCGGCGCAGCACGGTCGAACGCTGCCGGGCCGGGGTGGCCGCCCACCCGGGCATCGCCCGCGCGGCGGCGTCCACCGCGTCGGTGGCATCGGTGACCCCGCCGGACGCGACATCGGCGATCGTCTCCGTGGTCGCGGGGTCACGCACCTCGATACGCCGGCCGTCGGCGGCCGGACGCCACGCGCCGTCGATGAGGAGTTCGGTGGGGCACCGGTCCAGGGCGTCGCGCAGATTCATGTGCTCACTCCTTGAGGGCAGGGGGCCAGGCGCCGAGAATTGGCTTAGCCAATTGGCCAATATAGCCACCTGTCCGGTATACAGTCCATCTCCAGTTCCCCTGGAGCGAGCGGAAGCGATACGGCGGAGTGGCGCCGCCCCCCGCCAGGGCCGAAGCCGCAGGAAAGAGGCGTATCCGTGTCAGGGACCGATGAGACGGGGCGGGGCCGGTCGCCGGACGGGCGCGGGCCCGCGGGCACGAGGCGGCCCGCGGCGGCCGACGGGCTGCCGGACGAGGTGCGCGGGACACCGCGCCGGTCCGCAGGTGCCCACCGCTCGTCGCCACGGACGGACCGGAGCGACACTGCGGGGCGGTCGGCCGGTGCCGCACTCCCGCCGGGGAGACGACGGTCGGCGGACCCGGCGAGCGGGGTGGCGGCGGACTCCGCCGGCGGGCGGGCGGCGGACCTCGCGGATGTACGGCCCGTGCGTCCGCTCACCGTCAGCCGGCTGTCCGATCGGGTCGCCGATCAGATCCGTGAGTTCATCGTGGCCGAGGATCTGGCCGAGAACACCAGACTGCCCGCCGAACGGGAACTCGCCACCCGGTTCGGCACCAGCCGGCCCACCGTCAGCCAGGCCCTGCGCACCCTCTCCCTGATGGGCCTGGTGGAGATCCGCCCCGGCTCCGGCGCCTATGTCGTGCACCGCCCCGACCGGGTGATGACCGCCACCGTCGGTCTGATGCTCGATCTGGACCGGGAGTCGGTCCCGCACCTCGCCCGGCTGCGGCTCTGGCTGGAAACGGTGGGCGTGCAGGAGGCGGTACGTGCCGTCCGCACCGCCCGGCGCGCGACGCGGCCGGACCCGCGTGCCGCCGATCTCGCCGATGTGCGCGCCGCGTTCGCCCGGCTGCGGGAGAGCGTGGGCAATGTGTCCGCGTGGATCGCCGCCGACACCGTCTTCCACGCCACGATCGTGCGCCGCTCGGGCAATCCGTTCCTCGCGTCGATCTACGAGTCGGTGCACACGGCCGTGATCCGGTACGAGTACGAGCCCTGGATCCGCTCCCAGGACATGCCGCCCTGGCTGGCCCCGGGCGAGGCCGAACGGCTGCTCGCCGTCCATGAACCGATCATGAACGCGATCGAGTCCGCCGACGAGAGGGCCGCGCTGGAGGCGGTCCGCCGCCACCACGACCTCATCATGACGAACCTGGAAACCCGCTGACGGACCCCGTCAGCCGTCGGTCGCGCGAGGTCCGTCCGTACGGACCGGGGCGCTCAGCGGTTCGCCGAGTATCCGCTCGGCCAGCGCTCTCCCCCACGTATCCACCTCGGCGCGCAACGCGGTCTCGGCCAGGGCCCGTTCGGCCGCTATCGCGGCCGTACCCGCCGCCACGATCCGTTCTCGCTCGCGCTGTCCGTCGGCGCGGGCGTCCCCGATCAGCCGCGTCCCCGTCTCCTTGGCCCGGTGGCGGGTGCGCGCCGCGTCATGACGGGCCCCGGCGAGGATGGCGTCCCGCTCGGTGCGTACCGCTTCGGCCTCGGCACGCACCGTCTCGGCATGGCGCAGCACACCGTGGGTCAGCTCGTCGCGACGCTTGATGACACGGGCCGCACGGGGCAGCACCAGCCAGGCGAGGGCGGCGTAGCCGAGCGCGAAGGACAGGAACCCGGCGATGAGGCCGTATCCGCTCGGATTGAGGGGTCCGATGTCGAACGGAAGCAGGTTCTCGTTCATGGCCGTGCCCTACCCCCTCGTATCCGTGAGGAATCGCGTCCGGTTCGGCGGAGCCGGGCAACCGTTGCGATGTGGCGGGAAAGTGTCCCCATGGGCGCCCGGCGGTCGGTGAGCCCTGCGACCGGCGCGCGATCGCGAGGGGCGTCCCGTGCGGCTTCGCCCCGGCAGGCGGCGGCCCCGTCTCACCTCACCGGCCGTACCGGCGGGCGTGGGTGGGCACTGCACCCGGATGGCGGTGGTTCCGCGCCACCGGTGTCCGCGCGCGGTCCGGGCGGCGCGGCGGTCCGGGCTGACGGGGACTCAGGCGTGGGCCCGGTCTCGGGGACGTACGGCCTGGAAGGGGGGACGGCACGGGCCTGACGGTCCGTGAGTGAGCGGTACTCCGAAGGGCTTACGCGCCCACCCCCCCGCCGGAACACGACCGGACCGGGGCGGCGGGCGCCGGGGCGCCGGTCGGCACACACTGCTGCTCAAGCAGTCCCCCCACCGGACATCCGTACAAGGAGAAGCCCCCCATGAGACGCACGCTTCACGCGCGCATCGGCCTCGCCGTGCTGCTCACCCTGCCCACCATCGCGATGGGCGCGTCCAGCGCCTCGGCGGAACCGGAGCCCTCGCCCGGGGTGACGGTGTCGCCGACCCAGTACACACTCGCCGCCGAACTCGAACGGACCCTCGGCGACGACCACTCGGCCGGTTCCTATCTCGATTCCGCCACCGGTGAGCTGGTCGTCGCCGTCACCGACGAGTCCTCGGCCGAGAAGGTACGCGAGGCGGGCGCCCGCGCCAAGGTCGTCAAGCGCAGCACGGCCGACCTCCGGGCCGTCATGGCCGTCCTGGAGGAGCGGGCGAAGATCGCGGGCACCTCCTGGGGCATCGACCCGCGGGCGAACCAGATCGCCGTCGAGGCGGACAGCACGGTCACCGGGGCCTCGCTGACGACTCTGAACACCGTGGCCAAGGGGCTCGGCGAGGCCGTACGGACCGCGCGGGTCCCCGGTGTGTTCACCAAGGAACTCGCGGGCGGGGATGCCATCTACAGCAGCGGATACCGCTGTTCGGCCGCGTTCAACGTGGCGAAGGACGGGGTCCGCTCCTTCCTGACGGCCGGGCACTGCACCAATATCGGGGCCAGCTGGTCGACCAGCAACGGTGGCCCCGAGGTCGGCACCCGCGAGGGCACCAGCTTCCCGACCAACGACTACGGCATCGTGCGTTACACCGACAACTCCCAGCCCGATGGCTCCGTCAACCTCTACAACGGCACGTTCCAGGACATCTCGGCCGCCGCGGACGCGGTCGTCGGACAGGCCATCCAGAAGAGCGGCTCCACGACCGGGCTGACCAGCGGTTCCGTCACCGCCGTCGACGTGACCGTGAACTACGCCGACGGCCCGGTCTCCCAGCTGGTGCGCACGACCGCGTGTTCGGCCGGCGGCGACAGCGGCGGCGCGCACTTCGCGGGTTCCACCGCGCTCGGCATCCACTCCGGCAGCTCGGGCTGCAGCGGCACCAACGGCTCGGCGCTCCACCAGCCGGTGAGCGAGGCGCTCAGCGTGTACGGGGTGGCCGTGTACTGACGCGTCCGGGCGTGCCCCTGGGCTGTTTCCGGGGGCACGCCCGGTGCCGGACCCTTCCCCGGGTCGCCCCCGGCCGCCCCAGGCACCGGGCCCCGGCACCGCGCCCCGGCCCCCGCGACCCGGAACCGGGCGCCCTCCCGCCTCTTTCACCACACTGGTGAGACAGCAATACTGTTGCACCGCAGAATGGTCTGAGGCGGGCGGCGGGAAGTGAGGCGCGAGGATGGCGACCGGGACCGGAGAGCCGACGCTCACCGTGGACGAGTTGGCCGCGCGGGCGGGCGTGACCGTGCGGACGATTCGCTTCTACAGCACCCGGGGACTGCTGCCGCCGCCGGTGATCGGCCCCCGCCGGGTGGGGCACTACGGACCGGATCATCTGTCCCGGCTGGCTCTCATCGAGGAGCTTCAGCACCAGGGGATGACGCTCTCCGCGATCGAACGCTATCTGGAACAGCTCCCGGAGGATCTGAGCGCGCACGATCTCGCCATCCACCGGGCGCTGGTGGCCGGCTGGGCGCCCGACTCCGCCGAGGAGGTGGCCGGGACCGAGCTGGAGCGCCGGGCCGGGCGGGCGCTGGGCGAGGAGGACATCGACCGGCTCACGGCGATGGGGGTGCTGCGGCGGGCGGGCGGGCCGGGTGTGTACCGGGTGGATCCGGGGCTGCTGCGGCTGGGGGTGCAGCTGCTGGATGTGCCCATCGCGTACGAGACGATCCTGGCCGCCCGTACGGTACTGGCCGAGCACACCCGCTCGGCGGCGTACGAGCTGACCCGGCTCTTCCGGGACCAGGTGTGGAAGCCGTACCGGGAAGCGGAGACAGACCCGGAGCGGGTGGCGGCGATGCGGTCGCTGTCGGCCGCTCATATGCAGCCGATGGTGGTGCAGGTCCTGGTCACCGCCTTCCAGCGGTCGCTTAAGGAAGAGCTGCGGGCCGCCTTCCGAGCCGATGAGGCACCGGAGCAGGGCCCCGGCCGGGCGGACGCGGAGCGGGGCGGGGCCCCGGAACCGCAGCCGGAGCGGGACCCGGCCCCTGAGGGGGACCTGGAGCCGGAGCAGGGCGGGGACCCGGAGCCGGAGCGGGAACCCGGCCCCTGAGCGGGGCGCGGCCCCTGCGCGGGGCGCGGACCGCGCTCACCGCCCCGGGCCCGGCCGCTGGTCGAGCCCGGTGATCGAGCCCGGCGATCGGTTCCGTCGGGCCCGGTCCCCACCGGGCACGGTCCCCGCCGGTGACCGGGCCCGGCCACCGATCAGTCCCGCCACCGATCAGTCCCCGGCACTGACCGGTCCCCGCCCGGACCGGGCTCCGACCGTCCGTCGCTCCCCGCCGTCGGCTCAGTCCCCGTCGGTGAACCGTTCGCCCCGCTCGGCCTTGGCCACCAGCAGTGCGGGCGGCTCGAACCTGGTGCCGTACCGCGCGGCCAGTTCCCGGGCCCGTGCCGTGAAGCCGGGCAGACCGCCCTCGTAGCCGTTGATGTACTGGAGCACTCCCCCGGTCCACGCCGGGAATCCGATGCCCATGATCGAGCCGATGTTGGCGTCGGCGACCGAGGTCAGTACCTTCTCCTCCAGGCAGCGCACCGATTCCAGCGCCTCGGAGAACAGCATCCGCTCCTTCATATCGGCGAACGGCACGGCCGCGTCCGGCCGGGTGAAGTGCTCACGCACCCCCGGCCACAGCCCGGTCCGCTTGCCGTCCTCGCCGTACTCGTAGAATCCGGCACCGCCGCTGCGGCCCGGGCGCCCGAACTCGTCCACCATCCGGTCGACGACCCCGTCCGCCGGGTGCCCGGTCCAGCTTCCGCCGGCCGCCTCGACCGCGTGCCGGGTCTCGTCGCGGATCCGGCGGTGCAGGGTGAGGGTCAGCTCGTCCATCAGCGAGAGCACCTTCGCCGGGTAGCCGGCCTGGGCGGCGGCCTGCTCGACGGAGGCCGGGTCGGCACCCTCACCGACCATCGCCACCCCCTCGCTGATGAACTGCCCGATGACACGGGAGGTGAAGAAGCCGCGGGAGTCATTGACCACGATCGGCGTCTTGCTGATCTGCCGGACCAGATCGAAGGCGCGGGCCAGCGCCTCGTCGCCGGTACGCCCGCCCTTGACGATCTCGACCAGCGGCATCCTGTCGACGGGCGAGAAGAAGTGCAGTCCGACGAAGTCAGCGGGCCGCGCCACCCCCTCGGCGAGCAGGGTGATCGGCAGGGTGGAGGTGTTGGAGCACAGCAGCGCGCCGGGCGCGACGATGTCCTGGATCTCCTCGAACACCTTCTGCTTGAGGGCGGGGTCCTCGAAGACGGCCTCGATCACGGCGTCGCACCCGGCGAGATCGGCGGGGTCGGCCGTCGGGGTGATCCGGGCCAGCAGGGCGTCCCGCTTCTCCTCGGTCGTACGGCCCTTGGCCGGGGCCCTGCCGAGCAGCTTCTCGGAGTACGCCTTGCCGCGCCGCGCCGCCTCATCGGAGACATCCTTGAGGACGACGTCGATCCCGGCGCGCGCGCAGGAGTACGCGATACCCGCGCCCATCATCCCGGCGCCGAGGACGGCGACTCTGCGGACGGGGCGGGGCTCGACCCCGGCGGGGCGGCCGGCGCCGGAGTTGACGGCCTGGCGGTCGAAGAAGAACGCCTGGATCATGTTCTTGGCGATCGGGCCCGTGACCAGTTCGGTGAAGTACCGCGCCTCGATGACCTCCGCGTTCTCGAAGTCGACCTGGGAGCCCTCGACGGCCGCCGCGAGGATGCTGCGCGGTGCCGGGCAGGGCGCGCCCGCCGTCTGCTTCCGCAGATTGGCGGGGAACGCGGGGAGGTCGGCGGCGAACCGCGGGCTGGCCGGGGTGCCGCCGGGGATCCGGTAGCCCTTGGTGTCCCAGGGCTGTGCGGACTCCGGGTTGGCGTCGATGAAGGCGCGGGCCTTCACCAGCATCTCGTCGGGGGTGGCGGCGACCTCATGGACGAGGCCGTTCTCCAGAGCGCGCGCCGGCGAGTACCGGGTGCCCTGGAGCAGCAGCTTGAGCAGGGCGTCCGCGATCCCGAGGAGCCGTACGGAACGGGTGATTCCGCCGCCACCGGGCAGCAGTCCGAGGGTGACCTCCGGCAGCCCGATCCTGGAGCCCGGGGCGTCGAGGGCGACGCGGTGATGGCAGGCGAGGGCGATCTCGTAGCCGCCGCCGAGCGCCGCGCCGTTGATCGCGGCGACGACCGGCCTGCCGAGGGTCTCGATCCGGCGCAGGGAGCGCTTGATGTCCATTCCGCCGTCGAAGGCCCGCTGGGCGTGCTCGGGGCGCAGCCCGATCATGTCCTTGAGGTCGCCGCCCGCGAAGAAGGTCCGCTTGGCCGAGGTGATGACGATGCCCCGGATGGAGTCCTGCTCGGCCTCGGCCCGGTCGGCGACCGCCCTGAGGGAGTCGCCGAACGCCTGGTTCATGGTGTTCACGGACTGGTCGGGGTCATCGAGGACGAGTGTGACGACTCCGGTGTCGTCCTGTTCCCAGCGGATGGTGGTGCTCTCGGTCATGGTCCGGTCTCCAGGAGGTCGTGGTGGTGCCGCGGCAGCGGCGGTGGTACGGATCGGGCGCACGGGCGCCGCCGGTCGATCGGGCGCACGGGCGCGGCCGGTCGTTCCGCGCGGCCCTACACGCGCTCGATCACCGTCGCGATCCCCATCCCGCCCCCGACGCACAGCGTCGCGAGGCCGTACCGCTTGTCCTGGCGCTCCAGTTCGTCGACGAGAGTCCCGAGGATCATGGCGCCGGTCGCGCCGAGGGGATGCCCCAGGGCGATCGCCCCGCCATTGACATTGATCTTCTCCAGGGGGAGGCCGAGGTCGCGGGCGAAACGCAGCACCACAGCGGCGAACGCCTCGTTGATCTCCACCAGGTCGATCTCCTCGATCGTCAGTCCGGCGCGGCCGAGGGCCTTCCGGGTGGCGGGGGCGGGTCCGGTGAGCATGATGGTCGGATCCGAGCCGGAGACTGCGGCGGAGACGATCCGGGCGCGCGGGGTGAGCCCGTAGCGTTCCCCGGTCTCCTTCGAGCCGATCGCGACGAGGGCCGCGCCGTCCACGATGCCGGAGGAGTTGCCCGCGTGGTGGACATGGTCGATCTTCTCGATCCAGTGGTACTTCTGGAGCGCGACGGCATCGAACCCGCCGACGTCACCGATGCCCGCGAAGGACGGTTTGAGGGCGGCGAGGGAATCGGCCGTGGTGCCGGGGCGCAGGTGCTCGTCGCGGTCGAGGACGACCAGTCCGCTGCGGTCGCGCACGGGGACCACGGAGCGGTCGAAGCGGCCGTCCTTCCACGCCGCGGCGGCCCGCTCCTGGGAGAGCGCGGCGTACTCGTCGACATCGCGGCGGCTGAAGCCCTCCATCGTGGCGATCAGATCGGCGCCGATGCCCTGAGGGGCGAAGCCGACGGAGAAGTTGGTCATCGGGTCGGCGAACCAGGCACCGCCGTCGGAGCCCATCGGCACCCGGGACATCGATTCGACGCCCCCGGCGAGCACCAGGTCCTCCCACCCGGAACGGATCTTCATCGCCGCCATGTTGACGGCCTCCAGACCCGACGCACAGAAGCGGTTCTCCTGTACTCCGGCGACCGTGTCGGGCAGTCCGGCGGCGAGCGCGGCGATCCGGGCGATATCGGAACCCTGGTCGCCGACCGGGCTGACGACACCGAGCACGATGTCGTCGATCGCGGCGGGGTCGAGCCCGGGGAACCGGCCGCGGATCTCCTGGATCAGTCCGACGACCAGGTCGATCGGCTTGGTGGCGTGCAGGGCGCCACTGGCCTTGCCCCGGCCGCGCGGGGTGCGGATCGCGTCGTACACATACGCTTCGGTGGTCACAACGACAGCCTTTCTGGGATGGGGAACGGGTCGGCGAGGTGCCGTGCGCGGTGCCGTGCGCGGGCCGGGCTCATGGTGTGCCGTCCCCGGCGCGCGGCGGCAGCCCCCAGTCGCGGGCGACCCCGGCACTGTCCGCGCCCGGCAGGGCGGGGCCGGAACGCACGGCACCGGGGGTGGCGGAGAACCGGGGCGCGGGCCCCGGCTGGGTGATCCCGCCGTGATCGACAAAGGTGGCGCGGGCGGCGAGGTGGGGGTGCGCGGGGGCCTCCCTCAGGGAGAGCACCGGCGCCACACAGGCGTCGGAGCCCTCGAAGACGGCGGTCCACTGCGCGCGCGTCCGGGTCCGGAAGCGGTCGGCGACCGCGGTGCGCAGTTCGCTCCAGCGGTCGAAGTCCTTGCGGGCCGGGGCCTGGCCGGCGATGCCGAGCAACCGGATGAACTCGTCGTAGAACCGCTGCTCCAGCGCCCCGACCGCCATGTACTCGCCGTCGGCGGTCTCGTAGCAGCCGTAGAAGGGGCAGCCGCCGTCGAGCAGATTGGCACCGCGCCGGTCCTGCCAGCCGCCGGCCGCCATCATGCCGTGGATCATCGTGGCGAGATGGGCGGCGCCGTCGACGATGGCCGCGTCCACGACCTGCCCCTGGCCGTGCTCGCTGCGCGCGTGCTGGAGGGCGGCGAGGACGCCGATCACCAGATAGAGCGAGCCGCCCGCGTAGTCGCCGACGAGGTTGGCGGGGACGACGGGCGGGCCGCCGGACTCACCGATCATGCCGAGGGTGCCGGTGACGGCGATGTACCCGATGTCGTGCCCGGCGCGGTCGGCGAGCGGCCCTTCCTGGCCCCAGCCGGTCATCCGCCCGTACACCAGGCGCGGATTGCGGGCGAGGCACTCCTCGGGGCCGACGCCGAGGCGTTCGGCGACCCCGGGGCGGTAGCCCTCGATGAGGATGTCGGCGCGCTCGGCGAGATCGAGGACCCGCGCGGGCCCGTCACCGGCCTTCAGATCGATCAGTACGGAGCGTTTGTTGCGGTTGGTGAGGTCGTACGCGGGGTCGATCGCGAGCCCGGAGCCGCCGGGCCGGTCCACTCGGACCACATCGGCGCCGAGATCGGCCAGCGTCATGGCGGCGAAGGGGCCGGGTCCGATGCCCGCGAGTTCCACCACCCGCACCCCGCTGAGCGGGCCGTTTCCTGTCGCTGCCGTCACGGTCGCCGCCATGGATTCCCCAGTCTCTGCGCTGACACATTCGATATGACACATCTGATGTAACACCAACGATGGTATGAACGTGCTTCAGTACTGACAAGGCCCTCGGCCGGGCGGGCGCCGGGATTCACCGGAAGCCGGGCGCGCGCTCGCGTTTTCCCGGGCGCGTCGGCGCGCTAACCTCGGCGCCGACGGCGGCACAGGTGCGCAGGTTCGCAGGTGCACCCGTACACGGCGGCAACCCGACGCAAGAGGCAGGGAGCCAGTGGACAGCGAGGACGTGACCGGTGGCGCGGAGCGCCCGTACGACATCGTGCTCTTCGGCGCGACGGGGTTCACCGGGGAGCTGATCGCCCGATACCTCGCGGCGCACGCGCCCGAAGGGTGCCGCTGGGCGATCGCGGGGCGCAGCCCCGGGAAGCTGGCTGACCTGCGCGAACGGCTCACCTCGGCACATCCGGGCTGTGCGGATCTGCCGCTGATCGAGGCACGGGCCGACGATCCGGCCGCGGCGGCCCTGCTCGCCCGCTCGGCGCGGGTGGTCGCGACGGCGGTCGGCCCCTACCTCTGGTACGGCGAGGCGCTGGTCGCCGCCTGCGCGGATGCCGGGACCGACTACCTCGATCTGGCCGGTGAGCCGGAGTTCGTGGATCTGATGTACGTACGCCATGACGCACGGGCCCGGGAGACGGGGGCCCGGATGTTGCACGCCTGCGGCTTCAACTCCGTACCGCACGATCTGGGGGCGTACTTCACCGTCCAGCGGCTGCCCGAGGGTGTTCCGCTGAACGTGGACGGTTTCGTGTCCGCCGGAGCGGCGTTCTCGGGCGGCACCCTCGCCGCCGCCCTCAACTCGATGAGCCGGGGCGAGCAGGCACTGCGGGCGGCACGCCGGCGGCGGCTGCACGAACCCCGGCTGGTGGGGCGGCGGGCGCGGGCTCCGATCGGCGGGCCCCGCTTCAGCCGGGAGACCGGCGCCTGGGCCCTGCCGCTGCCCCTGATCGACGGACAGATCATCGCCCGTTCGGCGAGCGCCCTGCCCCGGTACGGCCCCGACTTCCGCTATCGGCACTACGCGGCGGTCACCTCCCTGCCGAGGGCGGTCGGCGGGGTGGCGGCCATCGGCGCGCTGCTGGGTGCCGCCCAACTGCCCGCCGCCCGGCGCCGGCTCTCCGACCGGCTCAAGCCGGGCGACGGACCCGGTGAGCAGCGCCGGGCGAAGAACTGGTTCTCACTGCGGTACGTGGGCGAGGGCGGCGGCCGGCGGGTGTACACGGAGGTCTCGGGCGGCGATCCGTCCTACGACGAGACCGCGAAGATCTTCGCCGAGACCGCGCTGTGCCTGGCCTTCGACCGGCTGCCCGACACCTCCGGGCAGCTCACCACCGCTGTCGCGATGGGCGACGCGCTGCTGTCCCGGCTCCAGGCCGCGGGCATCCGCTTCCGGGTGGCGGCGGAACGCTGAGGCTCCGGACCCGACTCCCCCCGTACGACCCGGGCCAGCCAGCAACTCTTCCTGCACGGCAAGGGCCGCGTGACTGTCGGCGGGCCGGCCGGCTTCCCGTGCGGTGCCAGGTGATCGCCCCTGTGGCCCGGGGTCCGTCCTCAAACACCGGACGGGCTTGATTCCACAACCAGCCGCGCTGTCCGTCGGCTGACGCGCACCCCTGCGGGGTGTCCGCGAACGCCGGACGGGCTGAGTACACCCGGAGGGGCTGAGTACACCCGGGGGTGGATCGGGGTTCTCAGTGCCGGAACTCCAGGCGTGCCACCCGTCCCTTCTCGCCGGAGGCCCAGCACCCGGTGTCGGGGGCGCAGTCGACGGTGTCGTACGAGCCGGTGTCGACGGTCCGCCAGGTTCGGCCGCCGTCGACGGTCAGATCGGTGCCGGTCGGCCCGACCGCGAGCGCGGCGGACGAGTGGCGCGGCAGCCAGGTGACACCGGAGCGGTAGGCGGGCGGCGGTGTCGTGGCTCCCCGCCAGGTACGGCCGCCGTCCCGGCTGAGGGCCCCGGCGCGGGGCGAGGGCTGACCGGTGCGGTAGTCGCCGCCGACGGCGATGCCGTGCCGGCGGTCGCGGAAGGCGAGTGCGAAGACGCCGCGCGCGGGGTCGCCCGCCGGGATGGCCGAATCGGCGGCGGTCCAGTTCAGCCCCCGGTCGGCGGAGTGCAGCACCTGGGCGGTGGGGCCGCCGCCGGTCGCCAGCCAGACGTCCTTCGGCCCGGCGCTCACCAGGCACTGGCCACCGGCGGCGAACCCCGCGTCGCCCGGCCGGGCGGCGGGCATCCCGGCGGCGGGCAGCACCCGCCAGGACTTTCCGCCGTCGCGGGTCGACAGGATGCGGAACCGGCCGTCCACCGGGTCGCTCATGGCGAGGCCGTGCCGGCTGTCGAAGAAGGTGACGCAGTCGTAGAACGCCCTCGCATCGGTGTTGCGGAACGTCTCGGTCCAGGTGGCTCCGCCGTCCGTGGTGCGCAGCAGGCGGGACGCCTCGCCCTCGCCGATGGCCAGCACCACCGCCCGGCGGGAGCCGAACGCCTCGATGTCGCGGAACTCCAGCGCCCCGGCCCCGGGCGGTGAGACGTTCCGCCAGGTGCGGCCGGCATCCGTGGTGCGCAGGACGGTCCCCTTGGAGCCCGCCACCCATGCGGTCGTACGGCTGACGGCGGCGAGCCCCCGCAGCCGTACGTCCGTACCGGCCGCCTTAAGGCTCCAGACCGGACCGCTCCACTCCGGGTGCCCGGTCGCCCACGCGGTCTCCGGGTGCCCGGCCGCCCGCGCCGGGGCCGCGAGCACAGCGGCCACCGCCGCCACACACAGCCCTAGGGTCACCGCACGCCTCGTTCTCCCCGGCTTCCCCCGCTGCCCCGGCCTCCCCCGCTGTCCTGACCTCCCCGTCTGCCCTGACCTCCCCGGCTGCCCTGTTTGCCTCGTCCGCCCCGTGTTTCGCATGGCCGTCGTCATGGCGCTGGAAGCTAGCCCACCGTCCGGACCCCGTCCAGGGTGCGATTCCGGGCAGCCATTTCTAGGCTGAATCCATGTCCCAGCCCCAGAAACCCAAGGAGTACCCGGGCCGGGAGATCACCGTCACCTTCGAGGCACGGCGCTGTCTGCATGCGGCGGAGTGCGTGGGCGGTCTCCCGGAGACCTTCGATCTGGAGCGCAGGCCGTGGGTCTCGCCGGACGGCTCCCCGGCCGGCCGGGTCGCCGAGGTCGTCCGCCGCTGTCCGTCCGGCGCGCTGCGCTACCGGTACACCGACGGCGGCACGGAGCAGCCCGACCGGCCGACGACCGTCGTCACCACCGCCGCCGGCCAGTTGGTGGTGCGCGGCGATCTCGCCGTCCGCACCGGGAGCGGCGTCCGCCGGGAGACCCGGGTGACGCTGTGCGGCTGCGGCGCGACCGGGAACCGTCCGTACTGCGACCACTCGGGCCGCTGTGCCGAACTGTGACGCGTCCGCCGGACGGTGGCGGCCGTGTCGACCCGGCCCGCGCCGGAGGAAGCCCGGCCGTCCGGCCCGACCCGGCCCGGGCGGGACGCGTCTGCCCGCCCGTACCACACCCGCGGTGACACAACTCACCCACTCCCCGAATGCACTCCGCGCCCCGTTCAGCCGTCTTCCCTGGTGTCAGGGAGGCGTCGGCCGCGCGAAGGAGCACCTTGTCCACTGTCATAGAGCAGCCCGTACAAGCCCGGCTTGTCGCGCCGGCACCCCGGATGGAAACCGTCCCGGCGACCCTGCGGTACGACCGCGAGGACCCCTTCGCCGTACGGATGGACTTCCCGGCCCCGGCGACGCTGGAGGGCACCGATATCTCCTGGGCGTTCGGGCGCGAGCTGCTGGTCACGGGCGTCGACGAACCGGCCGGGGTCGGTGACGTACGGGTGCGGCCGTACGGCTACGACCGTACGGTGATGGAGTTCCGCGCCCCTGAGGGCGTCGCCGTGCTGCATGTCCGCACCAGCGAGCTGCGCCGGTTTCTGAAGCGCGCGCTGGGGGTGGTCCCCGCCGGACGCGAGTATCTGTATCTCGACCTCGACCAGAATCTGACCGAGCTGCTGCGCGACGCCGCCTGACGGCGCGGACCGAACCGGTGGGCGTCAGGTGCCGCCCGACGCCGACGCTCCGGCGGCCGATGCCATGACCACCGCGACGACCGCCGCCCGCACCTCCTGGATCACCTTCTTCAGCGCCGGGGCCGCCGCGCCGCTGCGCGCGGTCAGGGCCTCGATCCTGGCCTTGTAGGCCCTGCGCTCCCTGGCGGTGGCGAAGGTGCGCAGCTCGGCGGCGGCGGCGAGGGCGACGAACGCCGCGTCCCGCTCGGCGGTCTCCGCTACCGGTGTCGACCCGGTGAGCACGGCCCGCGCCTCCGCGCGCAGCGACACGACCGCGCCGGGCCGCTCCAGGTCGTACCGCGTCCTGGCGAACAGCCCGCTGCTCGCGCGCAGATAGCCGGTCTCGGCGAGCTGGGCGCGGACGGCGTCCAGGGTGTACGACGAGCGGTAGGTCACCCAGTTCTTCCACTTACGGGGGCGGGATTCCTCGATCAGCTCCAGCAGCCGGTCGAGCACCGGGTCGCCGGTGCGGGCGTCCGGGAGCGGCCGTGCGTAACCGTCCTCGTCGCTGAGCAGTCCGCGCTGGGCCAGCTCCGTGAGCGCCCCGGCCCGGACGAGATCGGCGAGATGGGTGGTGCCGGTGACCTTCATCCGGTCGGTGTCCCAGGCCAGCAGATAGAGCCGGGCGGCGAGTGCGAACATTCCATCAGGCATGGTCGGACCCCCTCGGTGCGCACAGGTGATGATCATGATATTCGTTGACACCGTCCATTCCGTCGTCGTACGGTGTATGGCGGTTCTGTTGTCGTCGATAGGAGAAGGACGTTGCTCGTCTGAGGTCTTGGGACACCGTGCGACACCGCCCTTCCGGCGGGTGCGCAGCGCGTGCGACCTCGGCATCCGAGCCGTCCTCCCCGACCGGGCCGTTCTTCCGGACTTCCCCAGTCTTCCCGTCGGCACTCGTACGTATCCCGGTGTCTCACCTGTTGCCCTGATCCCTTCCATGCAACCGGGAGACCCATTTGTCCAGCTCTTCCACCCATGTCATCTGTACCTCCCTCACCTTCGTCTGGCCGGACGGCAGCAAGGTCTTCGACGGCTTCCAGCTCGCGGTCGGTCCGGGCAGAACGGGGCTCATCGGTCTCAACGGCTCGGGAAAGTCGACCCTGCTGAAGCTGATCGCCGGAGAGCTTCCGCCCGCCGACGGCTCGGTCCGCACCACGGGCGACGTCGGATATCTGCCGCAGAACGTGGTGCTCGACACCGCGCTGCGGGTCGATGACGTCCTGGGCATCGCCGCCACCCGGGCCGCGCTGCACGCGATCGAGGCGGGCGATCCCGGCGAGGAGCACTTCACGGCCGTGGGCGACGACTGGGACGTCGAGGAGCGGGCGCTCGCCACCCTCGCGCAGCTCGGTCTCGGCCATATCGGGCTCGACCGCACCATCGGTGAGGTGTCCGGCGGTGAGGGCGTGCTGCTGCGGCTCGCCGCGCTGCTGCTGGCCCGGCCGGATGTGCTGCTGCTCGATGAGCCGACGAACAATCTCGATCTGTACGCACGGCAGCGGCTGTACGACGCCATCGCGACCTGGTCCGGGGTGATGGTCGTGGTCAGCCATGACCGTGAACTGCTGGATCTGGTCGACCAGATCGCCGAGCTGCGCGAAGGGGAGGTCACCTGGTACGGCGGCAACTTCTCCGCGTACGAGGAGGCGCTCGCCGTCGAGCAGGAGGCCGCCGAGCGCATGCTCCGGGTGGCCGAGGCGGATGTGCACCGGCAGAAGCGCGAGCTGGCCGACGCCCAGGTCAAACTGGCCCGCCGCAAGCGGTACGGACAGAAGATGAACGACTCCAAACGCGAGCCGAAGATCGTCATGAACGCGCGCAAGCGGGCCGCCCAGGAGTCGGCGGGCAAGCACCGCATCATGCACACCGAGCG
This sequence comes from Streptomyces sp. NPDC055078, assembly GCF_053607985.1. Lineage (NCBI taxonomy): Bacteria > Bacillati > Actinomycetota > Actinomycetes > Kitasatosporales > Streptomycetaceae > Streptomyces > Streptomyces sp. NPDC055078. The sequence continues at coordinate 5,288 of NZ_JBSGUP010000005.1, read as the reverse complement.
GCTCGCGGAGGCGAAGGAGCGGCTCGGCGAAGCGGCGGCGGCGGTCCGCGGCGACGACGAGATCCGTATCGAGCTGCCGTACACCACGGTTCACCCGGGCCGCGGCGTCCTGCGGCTGAGCGAACTGCGGCTGCGCCACGGGCCGGAGCTGAAGGGAGAGTTCGAGGTGCGCGGCCCGGAGCGGATCGCGCTGGTCGGCCGCAACGGCGCGGGCAAGACGACCCTGCTGCGCACCATCGCCGGTGAGCTGGAGCCGGTCGGCGGCGAGGCGGTGGCGGAGGTTCCGCTGCGCTTCCTGCCACAGCGGCTCGATGTGCTCGACGGCGGGCTGAGCGTGCTGGAGAACGTGGCCCGGTTCGCTCCCGAGGCGACCAACAACCGCATCAGGGCGCAGCTCGCCCGGTTCCTCTTCCGGGGCGCGCGGGCCGATCAGCCGGCCGGGACCCTCTCGGGCGGTGAGCGGTTCCGGGCGACGCTGGCCGCACTGCTGCTGGCCGAGCCGGCACCTCGGCTGCTGATGCTGGACGAGCCGACCAACAATCTGGACATGTCGAGTGTGCGCAGGCTGACGGCGGCACTCGACGCGTACGAGGGGGCGCTGATCGTGGCGAGCCACGATGTGCCCTTCCTGGAGTCGATCGGCATCACGCGCTGGCTGCTGCTGGACGGCGGACTTCATGACGTCGGCGTGGAGGAGGTGCGGGAGGGGACGCTGCGGCTGCCGGACCCGCAGCCCGGGGAAGGCTGACCCGCCCGGGGACAGCTGACAGCCTGGGCGGACCGACAGCGCGGGCAGGCCGCCCCGGCGCCCGGGAACGACCCGAGCGGTGCGACCGGCCCCGGAGCCGACCGTAAATCCCGACAGAGGATGTCTGGATTCACGATTAGCTTCGGGGCCATGGTCCAGAACATCGTCATCGCCGGTGCGCGGGAGAACAACCTCCAGGACGTCACCCTCACCATCCCCAAGAACCGGATCACCGTCTTCACCGGGGTCTCCGGCTCCGGCAAGTCGTCCATCGTCTTCGACACCATCGCCGTCGAATCGCAGCGCCAGCTGAACGAGACCTTCACCTGGTTCATCAGAAACCGGCTGCCGAAGTACGAGCGCCCCCACGCCGACGAGATCGACGAGCTGTCGGTGGCGATCGTGGTCGACCAGAAGGCGATCGGCGGCAATGTCCGCTCCACGGTCGGCACGATGACGGACATCAACTCGGTGCTCCGGGTGCTGTTCTCCCGCCATGGGGCACCGAGCGCCGGGTCGGCGACCGCGTACTCCTTCAACGACCCCACCGGAATGTGCACGGAGTGCGACGGGGTGGGCAAGACGGTCCGGCTCGACGTCGAACGGGCGGTGGACCGGTCCAGGTCGCTCAATGAGGGGGCGCTGCTGCTCCCCGGGCTCTCGGTGGGCGGCTGGGAGTGGAAGCTGTACGCGGAGTCGGGGCGGTTCGACCCGGACAAGCCGCTGCGCGACTTCACCGCGGAGGAGCGCGAGCTGCTGCTGTACGGGTCGGACTTCACGGTCCGCATGGAGATGAAGGCCGGCTCGTTCGACATGCGGTTCGAGGGGGTCGTCAACCGGTTCACCCGGCTGTTCCTCAAGCGCGACATCGGCACCCTCTCGGAGAAGCGCCGGGAGGCGGCGCAGCGCTTCGTGACGCAGCAGCCCTGCGAGGCGTGCGGCGGGGCCCGGCTGAACGGGGCCGCGCTCGCCACCCGTATCGACGGACTGGGCATCGCCGACTACACCCGGATGGAGGTCGCCGATCTGGTGGAGGTGCTCGAACGGATCGATGACCCGGTGGCCACCCCGATCGCGGCGGCGGCGCGGCAACGGCTGGAGCGGCTGGTGGGGATCGGGCTCGGCTATCTCTCGCTGGACCGGGAGACCACCACCCTGTCGGGCGGCGAGGGGCAGCGGCTGAAGATGGTGCGCCATCTGGGCAGCTCGCTGACCGGGCTCACCTTCATCTTCGACGAGCCGAGCGTGGGTCTGCATCCGCGCGATGTGGGACGGCTGAACGATCTGCTGGTACGGCTGCGCGACCGGGGCAACACGGTGCTGGTGGTCGAACACGACCCGGATGTGATGGCGATCGCGGACCATGTGGTCGACATGGGCCCGGGGGCGGGCCGGGACGGCGGGCGGGTGGTCTACGAGGGCCCGGTGGAGCGGCTGCGCACGGTGGACACCCTCACCGGGCGGTGCCTGCGCCGCCGTACCCCGCTGAAGGAGTCGTTCCGCTCCCCCGCCGACTGGCTGCCGGTGACCGGGGCGGAGCTGCACAACCTCAAGGGCATCGACGTACGGTTCCCCACCGGGGTGCTGACCGCGGTGACCGGGGTCGCGGGCTCCGGGAAGTCCACGCTGGTGTCGAAGGTGTTCACGGCCGCGCACCCGGAGGCGATCGTGATCGACCAGGGGGCGATCACCGCGTCCACCCGGTCGACACCGGCCTCCTACCTCGGGGTGATGGACACGATCCGCAAGCTCTTCGCCAAGGAGAACGGCGTATCGCCCGGTCTCTTCAGCTTCAACTCCACGGGCGCGTGCCAGGAGTGCGCCGGGCGGGGGGTCATCTACACCGATCTCGCCTTCATGGACCCGGTGACGACGACCTGCCAGGTGTGCGAGGGACGTCGATTTCACGACGATGTGCTGCGCCACCGGGTGGCGGGCCGGTCCATCGTGGACGTCCTGGAGATGACGGCGGCGCAGGCGGCGGAGTTCATCGACGACCCGGCGCTGCGCCGGAGGCTGGGCGCCCTCAATGACGTCGGGCTGACCTATCTGGCCCTGGGGCAGCCGCTGAGTTCGCTGTCCGGCGGCGAGCGCCAGCGGCTCAAACTCGCCACCCAGTTGCACCGTACGGGAAGTGTGTACGTCCTCGACGAGCCGACCACAGGACTGCACATGGCCGATGTGGACACCCTGGTCACGCTGCTGGACCGGCTGGTGGACGCGGGGAACTCGGTGATCTGCGTCGAGCACAACATGGATGTGGTCAAGCGGGCGGACTGGGTGGTCGACCTGGGGCCCGACGGTGGCAAGCACGGCGGGGAACTGGTCTTCGAGGGCACTCCGGAGCAGTTGCTTGAGCACCATAAATCCTTCACGGCGCAGTTTCTGCGCCGTGACCTCGGGATGGACGACGGCACCTCCGGCTGACACTCCCCCGGGTCGGTGGAGCCGCCGGAGCGGCAGGGGCCATGGTGACTTTCGGGACAGCCGGCAGGGGTGCGGCACCGGGGGATTCCTTGGCCCCGGTGCGCCGGGACATGATGGGCGTCACCGGACCCGACCACTCTGGAGAAGTCCTCGTGCCCAGCAGGAAAGCACTGATCCGCCGCCCCAGCCCGCGCCTCGCGGAAGGGCTGGTCACCCATGTCGAACGCACCCCCGTCGACGCGGATCTGGCGCTCGCGCAGTGGGAGGCGTACGCCGGGACCCTGCGGGCGCACGGCTGGGAGACCGTGGAGGCCGAACCGGCCGACGAATGCCCGGACGGTGTCTTCGTCGAGGACACCGTGGTCGTGTTCCGCAATGTCGCCCTGATCACCCGCCCGGGAGCGGCGTCCCGCAGGCCCGAGACCGTCACCGTCGAGGAGAGCCTCGCCCGGCTGGGCTGCTCGGTGAACTGGGTGTGGGAGCCGGGGACCCTGGAGGGCGGCGATGTGCTCAGGGTCGGCGACACGCTGTACGTGGGGCGCGGCGGCCGGACCAACGCGGCCGGGGTCCAGCAGCTGCGCGCGGTATTCGAGCCGCTGGGGGCGCGGGTGGTGGCCGTGCCGGTGAGCAAGGTGCTGCATCTGAAGTCGGCCGTCACCGCGCTGCCGGACACCACCGTCATCGGCTATCCGCCGCTGGTCGAGATCCCGACCGTCTTCCCGAGCCATCTGCCGGTGCCGGAGGAGTCCGGCGCCCATGTGGTCCTGCTCGGCGACGGCAAGCTGCTGATGGCGGCGAGCGCGCCGAAGACCGCGGAACTGTTCTCGGATCTCGGCTATCACCCGGTTCCGGTGGACATCGGCGAGTTCGAGAAGCTCGAAGGGTGCGTGACCTGCCTCTCGGTCCGGCTGCGGGAACTGCACGCATAGGGCGCCCGAACCCTGTCCGACCTGGTGACATAACGGTACGTAGCCGGACGCACCCGTGACCGGCTTGGCCGGGGGCTTATCGCGCCCTTAACCTACGGTCTCGTAACCTACGAGTCCGTAGGTAACTCTCCCGTCCCCAGGAGCATCCGTGAGCATCACCTCTCCCCACCTCGGCAGTTCGGAAGCGTGGACCGACGCCCGACTGCTGTACGCGCTGGAGGAGGTCGTGGAGAAGGAACTCAACCGTCATCTCAAGGTCGCCAAGGACTGGATGCCGCACGAGTACGTCCCGTTCTCCGACGGGCGCAACTTCCCCGGCATCTTCGAGGACGGCGAGGCATGGGAGCAGGGACAGTCCAAGGTCACCGACATAGGACGCATCGCCCTCGTGGTCAATCTGCTGACCGAGGACAATCTGCCCAGTTACCACCACGAGATCGCCAGCCTCTTCGGCCGCGACGGTGCCTGGGGCACCTGGGTGCACCGCTGGACCGCCGAGGAGGGCAGGCACGGCATCGTGATGCGCGACTACCTCCTCACCTCCCGTGCCGTCGACCCGGACCAGCTCGAACAGTTCCGGATGGCGCACATGGCGGAGGGCTTCGAGTCCGACAACCGGCACTCGATGCTGCACTCAGTGGCGTACGTCGCCTTCCAGGAGCTGGCCACCCGGGTCTCGCACCGCAACACCGGCCATCAGTCGGGCGACCCCGTATGCGACCGGATGCTCGCGCGGATCGCGACGGACGAGAACCTGCACATGGTCTTCTACCGGAATCTGCTGAACGCGGCCTTCGAGCTGGCCCCGGATCTGACGATGCAGTCCGTCCGCGATGTCGTCGTCGGCTTCCGGATGCCGGGCCACGGGATGCCCGGCTTCGAGCGGGCCGCCGCGCAGATGGCGATCGGTGAGATCTACAACATGCGCATCCACCACGACGACGTCCTCTCCCCCGTTCTGCGCTTCCTGAAGGTGCTGGAGATCGAGGGCCTGGGTCCGGACGGACTCAAGGCACAGGAGGAGCTGGGGCTCTATATGAACGGCCTGGACTCCGAGGCCGCCAAGTTCGACGAGAAGCTCGCCGCCCGCAAGGCCCGGATGGCGGCCCGGGCGGCCCGCTGACCTCCCGGTTCCGGCTGCCCGGCCCCAGTCCGGCCGACGCGCCCCCGGTGGGTCCGCCCTC
>NZ_JBSGUP010000004.1:36112-44478 GCF_053607985.1 Streptomyces sp. NPDC055078 | reverse complement strand
CATCAAGACGGTGCCCGAGTCGAAGATCGTGGAGACCCTCATCGACGAGGCCATGAAGATCGCCGAACAGATGGAGGAAGCGGGGGTGTCGTCGGGCCGGCCCGCCGTCACCGTGAGCTGAGCCGAAGCGGACTCCGAGAGCCTGCCCGGGGCCGTCGCCGCGGGCAGGCCCGAGTCCGTCACCGTGAGCCGAATCAGCAAGGGAAGGGGGTCCGACCGTGACCGTTTTGGAGACCATCCGGGGGCCGCGCGATCTCAGGGCGCTGACCGACGCGGAACTCACCGAACTCGCGGAGGACATAAGAGAGTTTCTGATCAGAGCGGTGGCCAGAACGGGAGGCCACCTCGGTCCCAATCTGGGCGTGGTCGAGCTGACCATCGCCCTGCACCGCGTCTTCGACTCGCCCGCCGACCGCATCCTCTGGGACACCGGCCACCAGAGCTATGTGCACAAGCTCCTCACCGGCCGCCAGGACTTCTCCAAACTGCGCGGCAAGGGCGGCCTCTCCGGCTATCCCTCCCGGGAGGAGTCCGACCACGACATCATCGAGAACTCCCACGCATCCACCGTCCTCGGCTGGGCCGACGGCCTCGCCAAGGCGCATCAGGTACTCGGCCGAAGCGACCATGTCGTCGCCGTCATCGGCGACGGGGCGCTGACCGGCGGGATGGCCTGGGAGGCGCTGAACAACATCGCCGCCGCCAAGGACCGCCCGCTGATCATCGTCGTCAACGACAACGAGCGCTCGTACGCGCCGACGATCGGCGGCCTCGCCAACCACCTCGCCACCCTCCGTACCACCGACGGCTACGAGCGCTTCCTCGCCTGGGGCAAGGACGTCCTCAACCACACCCCCGTCGTCGGCAGGCCGCTGTACGAATCCCTGCACGGCGCCAAGAAGGGGTTCAAGGACGCCTTCGCGCCCCAGGGGATGTTCGAGGATCTGGGCCTGAAGTATCTGGGTCCCATCGACGGACACGACACGGCGGCCGTCGAGTCCGCGCTGCGCCGGGCCAAGCGGTTCCACGGCCCGGTCCTCGTCCACTGCCTCACCGAGAAGGGGCGCGGCTATCAGCCGGCCCTGGAGGACGACGCCGACCGGTTCCACGCCGTCGGTGCGATGGACCCGCTGACCTGCGCACCGCTCAACCCGGCGGGCGGGCCCTCCTGGACCTCCGTCTTCGGCGCGGAGATCGCCGAGATCGGGGCCGAGCGGCCCGATGTCGTGGCCATCACCGCGGCCATGCTGCACCCGGTCGGACTGACCCGGTTCGCCGAACGCTTCCCCGACCGGGTCTGGGACGTCGGCATCGCCGAGCAGCACGCCGCGGTCTGCGCCGCCGGTCTCGCCACCGCCGGCCTCCACCCGGTCGTCGCGGTGTACGCGACGTTCCTCAACCGCGCGTTCGACCAGGTGCTGCTGGATGTCGCCCTGCACAAGTGCGGAGTGACGTTCGTCCTGGACCGCGCGGGCATCACCGGCACCGACGGCCCCTCGCACAACGGCATGTGGGACATGTCCATCCTCCAGGTCGTCCCCGGCCTGCGGATCGCGGCACCCCGCGACGCCGAACGGCTGCGGGAGGAACTGCGCGAGGCCGTCGACGTGGACGACGCGCCGACCGTACTGCGCTTCCCCAAGGAGTCGGTCGGCCCGCCGGTGGCGTCGATCGGCCGGATCGGCACGATGGACGTCCTGCGCCGGACGCCCGACGCCGAGGTGCTGCTGGTGTCGGTGGGCGCGCTGGCGTCCGTCTGCCTCCAGGCCGCGGAACTGCTGGAGGGGCGCGGAATCCGCTGTACCGTCATCGACCCCCGCTGGGTCAAGCCGCTGGACGAGCAGCTCCCCCCGCTCGCCTCGACCCATCGGCTGGTCGCCGTGGTGGAGGACAACAGCCGCAACGGCGGTGTCGGATCGGCCGTCGGCCAGGCGCTGCGCGACGCGGATGTCGATGTGCCGCTGCGGACGTTCGGCATCCCCGAACAGTTCCTCGCCCACGCCAAACGCGGCGAGGTGCTCGCCGACATCGGGCTGACCCCGGTGGAGATCGCGGGGCGGATCAGCGCAGCCGTCGCCGCCAAGGAGAGCTGAGGAAGATGACGGAGAGCGCCGAGGGCCTCGGGCCGTCCGAGGAGGTCCAGAGCCAAGGCCAGCGGGCCGAGGCCCTCGGCCCGCCCGGACCGGCCCAGGGCTTCGACCTGCCCGGACCGGGCCAGGACCGCGGCCTGCCCCGGCCGGTCCAGGGCTTCGACCTGCCGGGACTGCTCGCCGAGCGCGGCGGGGAACGCTACGAGCTGCACGCCCGGTACCTCAATCACCAACTGCCGCGCGTGCTGCACACCATCGGCTTCGACAAGGTCTACGAGCGGGCCGAGGGCGCGTACTTCTGGGACGCGGACGGCCGGGACTATCTGGATATGCTCGCGGGCTTCGGCGTGATGGGCCTCGGCCGCCACCACCCCGTCGTACGCAAGGCACTGCACGATGTCCTCGACGCCTCGCTCGCCGACCTCACCCGCTTCGACTGCCAGCCGCTGCCGGGCCTGCTGGCCGAGAAACTGCTGGCCCACAGCCCTCATCTGGACCGGGTGTTCTTCGGCAACAGCGGTACGGAGGCGGTGGAGACCGCCCTGAAGTTCGCCCGGTACGCCACCGGCCGGCCGCGGGTCCTGTACTGCGACCACGCCTTCCACGGGCTGACCACCGGATCGCTCTCCGTCAACGGCGAGTCCGGCTTCCGGGACGGCTTCGCGCCCCTGCTGCCCGACACCGCCGTCCCGCTCGGCGATCCGGCCGCCCTGGAGCGCGAGCTGCGGCGGGGCGATGTGGCGGCCCTGGTGGTGGAGCCGATCCAGGGCAAGGGGGTGCACCGGGCCCCGCCCGGCTATCTGCGCGCCGCCCAGGAACTGCTGCACCGGCACAAGGCGCTGCTGATCGCCGACGAGGTGCAGACCGGGCTCGGCAGGACCGGTGACTTCTACGCCTACCAGCACGAACCCGGGGTGGAACCGGATCTGGTCTGTGTCGCCAAGGCGCTCTCGGGCGGCTATGTGCCGGTCGGCGCCACCCTCGGCAAGGACTGGATCTTCAAGAAGGTCTACTCCTCGATGGACCGCGTCCTGGTGCACTCGGCGAGCTTCGGCTCCAACGCCCAGGCGATGGCGGCCGGACTCGCGGTGCTCTCCGTGATCGAGGACGAGAAGCTCGTCGCGCACGCCCGCACCATGGGAGAGCTGCTGCGCGGACGGCTGGCCGCGCTCGTCGACCGCTATGAGTTCCTGTACGAGGTGCGCGGGCGCGGACTGATGATCGGCATCGAGTTCGGGCGGCCGGACTCGCTCAAGCTGCGCAGCCGCTGGACCATGCTGCAAGCGGCCCGCAAGGGTCTCTTCGCCCAGATGGTCGTGGTGCCCCTGCTGGAGAAGCACCGCATCCTCACCCAGGTCTCCGGCGACGAGCTGGAAGTGATCAAACTGATTCCGCCGCTGACGATCGGCGAACGGGAGGTGGACCGGTTCGTCACGGCCTTCACGGCGGTGATGGACGACGCCCATGCCGGGGGCGGACTGATGTGGGACTTCGGCAAAACCCTGATCAAACAGGCCGTCGCCAACCGCTGACGGACGTCGGCAGGCCGCTGGCCAGGTCTGTCACCGACTTCTGCGGTTTTTGCCTCTGAGGTACGAAATTTGCCTCAGAGGCATTTCCCTGGCGCAATGGACGTATGCAGAGTCCTCCCGGGGGCCACCCCCCGGACCTCCGATCTCCCGCCGGAGAACTGCCGGCGGACCTGCCGCACGTCGCGCCCCGGCTGCGGGATCTGCGCCGGCGGCGCGGTCTCACCCTGGAGGCTGCCGCCCAGCGCGCCGGCCTTTCACCCGCGCATCTGTCCCGGCTGGAGACCGGCCGCCGACAGCCGTCGCTGCCGATGCTGCTGAGCCTTGCCAGGATCTACGGTACGACAATCGCCGAGCTGCTGGGCGAGCTGTCGCCCGAGCGCGACCCCGTGATCCGGGCCGGCCGCCGGGAGCCCGCGGCGGCCGACGGCTGGACGTACCACCAGGTGGGATCCCCCGGCAAGGCCATGCAGGCCCTGCGGCTGCTCGTGCCGTACGGCGCCCAGGGCGATCTGGTCCGGGTGCATCCGGGCGAGGAGTGGCTGTACGTCCTGGACGGGCGGCTGCGGCTCACCCTGGGGGAGGCGGTGCACGACCTGGGTCCCGGGGACAGCGCGCACTTCGACTCGCTCACGCCCCACCGGATCGCCGCCGCCACCCGTGACGGCGCCGAGATGCTCTTCGTCCACACCCTGCTCCAGAGCCCCGACGTCCACCCGCACGCCTGAACACGGTGCCCTCCGTGACACCGGAACGCCCCGCAGATGAGAGGACCGCCATGTCAGAGAACCCCGTCGTGCCGGACGGTGCGGCTCCGCCCGCGAAGGCCGAGGGCGAGACGCCGGACAGGACTCCGGACGGGACCCCGGACCGGACCCTGAGCAGGACCTCGGACCGGACCCCGGGCGAGGCCCCGGACCGGACCCCGGGCAAGGCACCGGGCAAGGAGGAGTCCAAGTTCCCCAGAGGCATGGTGATCCGGCTCTTCGCCTACCTCGTCGCGGGCCATGTGTTCGCGGGCTTCCTCTATCTGCTGTTCGAGATGGGCGCCAAGTAGGCGGGTCACGCGGACGGCCCGCTCCGGGCGAGCCACGCGGACCGCACCGTACTCAACCGCCCCACCCGCCCCCTTCGGCCCGGCGTCAGCCCGCGTCGAGGAGCCGGTCCCGCAGCCGTTCGCGTGTCCCGGAGCTGATTCCCAGCCCCTCCGCGAGATAGCGGTCGGTGGTGCCCCACAGCCGCTCGATCGTCTCGAAGGCCGCGCGCAGATAGTCCGCGCGCGCGTCGAAGAGCGGGCTCAGCAGCTCCATGACCTCCGGCGACATCCCCGCCGGGGAGTTGTCCGCGCGGCGCACCAGATAGCGGCGGTGCGGATCATTGGACTTCAGATAGTCCGCCTCGATCGCGTCCCGCTCCACCCCCACCGCCAGCAGTGACACGGCTATGGACAGCCCCGCGCGGTCCTTGCCCGCCGCGCAGTGCATCAGCGCGGGCACACTGTCCGCCGCGAGCGCGTGCACGATCCGGCTGTGATCGTCCGTACGGTGCTCGATCATCGCGCGGTACGACGCCGCCATCCGGTCCGCGGCCTGGCCGTCCGACAGGATCGACCTCAGCTCGTCGAGATCGCCCTCCCGGACCATCTTCCAGAATTCCGCCCCGTCGGCCGGGTCACTGAGCGGCAGATTCATATTCCGTACGCCGGGCAGCGCCACATCCGGGCCCTCCAGCCGGATATCGGCGGCATTGCGGAAGTCGAAGATCGTGTGCAGCCCCAGCGCGGCCAGAAAGGCGGCGTCGCTCTCCGTCGCGTTGGCCAGATGACCGCTCCGGAAGAGCTGTCCGTGCCGCACCCGCCGTCCGTCCACGGTCGGCAGCCCGCCCACGTCGCGGAAGTTGCGAACCCCGGTCAGCTCGGGTTCGGTCGACGGGACCTGCGGCAGCTGCTGCGTCACGTGGACTCCTGAAGGTCACTGCCGTCGGCGCTCCTCGCCGACGATGGCGTGTTCCCGACGATACGACATCGGTTCCCCCGGGCAACCACTCCTGCGGCGGGACCGTCTCAGGGGGACAGGGGGAGCCGTGCCGGGCGTCGTCACGGGTCTGCGCGGGGGCGCGGCAGGGGGCGCGCACCGTCCGCGGCGCTCTTCACCGCGTACGCGCGCGGCATGGCCGGATCGCGCGCACCGCACTCGCCGACGACGTCGGACCCACAGCTGATCCAGTGGTGAGGTGCCCGCTAATCAATGGATACGCAGGCTTCTGACCGAATTGGGCTATTCGATATAACGTGCCCCATCTATAGGGGAGATGGGGCACGGCTCGTGAGCAGGATCATAGTGGTGACGGTGTGTGGCGGGTGACGGTGCGGGAATTCCGACGCCGGACCGGAAGTTGAGGTTCCGCGTTCCACGGAGTGTGACCAGAAATTCCCGGATGCAATCCCGTACCTCAATGATCGGAAAAGGGAACGGGTTGTTCCGGTCCTTGGAACTCGCTTACGGTCACGGCACTCCGGGCGGATCGCCTAGTCCTGCCGCCGACCGGAATCCGCACCCATCATCCACGCGTGGCAGGAGCGGGGGACCCAGTCAGTACGCCGATCCCTTGGTCCGGGACGGCTCGGGGTGAAGTCGCACAGTCGTGCGGCCGGGCAGCTCCAGCCCGAACCCGACAGCTCACCTCGCAGGCGCCGGAGAGGAAATGCGTCATGCCCGCACAGGGTAAGCACCGCCGTCCCAAGGTCGGCACCATCACGCGCGGCACCATCACCCGTGGCATCGTCGCCGCGAGCGCCGGCGGCGCCGTCATCGCTCTTCCGCTGCTGGGCGCGACCGGCGCCCACGCCGTGGAGCGTTCGGCCCCGGCCACCGCCCCGGCCGCCGTCTCCGCCGCGGCCGTTGCCTCCGCGAACGCCCCGGCCGCCCCTGCCGCGCAGCAGGCCGCAGCTCCCACCGTCTATCGCGTTGTCGCCGGTGACTATCTGTCGAAGATCGCCGATGAACACGACCTGAGCGGCGGCTGGCAGAAGCTCTACGCGGACAACCGTGAGGCAGTCGGCGACAACCCCTCCCTGATCCACCCGGGTCTCAAGCTCACGCTCGGCGCCCCGGCGGAGGGCAAGGCCGAGCCGAAGGCGGAGACCCGTCCGGAGAGCAAGGACCGGCCGTCGCGCGACGACTCCCGTGACTCCGCGCCGGAGACCGCCGAGCAGGCCCCGGCCGCGCAGTCCGCCGCCGAATCCACGCCGTCGGCCGAGCCCGCTCCCGAGGCCGAGCCCGCCCCCGAGCCCGCTCCGGCGGAGCAGCCGGCCCAGTCCAGTGGCTCCGGCTACACCACCCCGCTCGCCGGTGCCGGTGTCACCACCTCGTACCGCGCCTCCGGCGCCATGTGGTCCAGCGGCTACCACACCGGGGTCGACTTCGCGGCCGGCACCGGTACCGGCGTCCGGTCCGTCGGCCCGGGCACCGTGGTCTCCGCGGGCTGGAGCGGTGCGTACGGCAACGAGGTCGTCATCAAGCACACCGACGGCAAGTACTCGCAGTACGCCCACCTCTCCTCTCTCTCCGTCTCCGCGGGGCAGAGCGTGAGCGGCGGCCAGCAGATCGGCCTCTCCGGCTCGACCGGCAACTCCAGCGGACCGCACCTGCACTTCGAGGTCCGCACCGGTCCCGGCTACGGCTCGGACATCGACCCCGTGGCGTATCTGCGCCAGCACGGCGTCTCCCTCTGAGTCTTGATCGCTGAAGTCCCGGTCGCTGATTCCCGATACGGCTGAGTCCCGATCGATCCGGACGCGTTCGGCATCCTCGAATCCCCTCGTACCGCCCCGGTGGTACGAGGGGATTCGGCTATTCCCGAGCGATCGACATTTCCCGGTGGTAAAAGTCACGCCCCGTCAACCCCTCCCTACGGTCGCGTAGGTCACATCCGTACGGGAAAAATAAGTGCTTGTGGCAGACGAACCGAGAAAAGGAAGCAAGGGCGGAATCACGTCATATGCGGCGATCGGTGACAGTTTCACCGAGGGCGTCGGCGACCCGGGGCCGGACGGGACGTACGTCGGCTGGGCGGACCGGTTCGCGGTTCTGCTCGCCGACCGCACACCGGATCACACCTTCCGTTACGCCAATCTCGCCGTACGCGGCCGTCTCCTCGACCAGATCGTCGCGGATCAGGTGCCGAGGGCGAGGGAACTCGCCCCGGACCTGGTGTCGTTCTGCGCCGGGGGCAATGACATCATCCGGCCGGGCAGCGATCCCGACGATGTGGCCGAGCGGTTCGAGCGCGCGGTCGCCGATCTCACCGCCGCGGTCGGCACGGTCCTGGTGACCACCGGTTTCGACACCCGCGATGTCCCGGTGCTGCGCCATCTGCGCGGCAGGATCGCCACCTACACCGCGCATGTACGGGCCATCGCCGACCGCTACGGCTGCCCCGTACTCGACCTGTGGTCGTTGAAGTCGGTCCAGGACAGACGGGCCTGGGACGCCGACCGGCTGCATCTGTCCCCCGAGGGGCACACCCGGGTCGCGCTGCGCGCCGGACAGGTCCTCGGGCTCGCCGTACCCGCCGATCCGGACCAGCCGTGGCCGCCGCTCCCGCCGCGAGGCGCGATGGAAGTACGGCGCGACGACATCCACTGGGCGCGTGAGCACCTGGTGCCCTGGATCGGCCGCCGGCTGCGCGGTGAGAGTTCGGGGGACCATGCGGCGGCCAAGCGGCCGGATCTGCTGCCGCTCTGACC
>NZ_JBSGUP010000004.1:0-36102 GCF_053607985.1 Streptomyces sp. NPDC055078 | reverse complement strand
GCCTGTCGCCCCCCGCGCGCTGCTGGCAGACTGTCCGGCGATCTGCCGAAGGAGCCCCGCGTGTCGATGATCCACCGCCTGCGCAGCGCCGTCCGCCGTACGTACCGGCGCGCTGTCGACCTCAGTCACCCGGCCAGGTCGCCGCTCGGCAGCACGGTGGTCAACTGCGTGGTCTCCCGCGACGGAGTGCGGCAGGACGAGGTCCGGTCGGTGGAGGAGGCCCGGCCGCCGGGCGCGCCGGGTGTGCCGTCCGCCGGGTGGGGCGGAGGCGGTGCTGTGTGGGCGCTGCTCCGGGCAGTCGCGCATGGTGCGTGGGCCCTGCGCGGTGGCCCGGTCGTCAGGGCAGTCACGCATGGCGCATGGCCAGGGCGCGGCCGCCCGGTTGTCAGGGCAGCCGAACACCGCGCCCGGGCAGGGTGGCCGGGATCCGCTCCAGGACACCGCCCGCGAACACGTCGTACAGCGGCAGCGACTCCAGATGGACATAGCCGATATGGCAGTCGCAGACCGCGAGCGGACAGGTGCGAGGGCGCAGGGCCCGCCGGTACGAGCCGTCGTACAGACTGCCCAGCTCGGCGGGGACGAAATGGCAGCGCCGCACCGTCCCGTCTCCGTCCACCGAGATGACCGACTCGCCCGTCCGGCAGGGGAGCCCGGCCGAGCGGTGCGGATGGCGGCTGTACGGGAAGAGGGGGTCCAGCTCCGTCCACGCGGCGGCCTCGGCGTCCGTACAGGTGTGCCCGTCAGCCGCGTTCACCCAGAGATAGACCCGCTCGGGCAGTTCGGCGCGCAGCCGGCGGGCGTGCTCCAGATGCCCGGGGAGACCGACGGTCCCCACACTGAACCGCACTCCCCGATCGGCCAGGTCCCGGCACTTTCCGAGGAACCGGTCGTACGGGGTTTGCCCCGGGTGATAGGTGCACCAGAGCGCGAGGGTGTCGGGATCGGCCTCGGCCAGCCAATCGGTACGGCAGCTCAGATTGGTCTGGATCGCCACCCGCCGCACCTGCGGCAGCCGGGACAGTTCCACCATCGCCCGCCGGTACCAGGAGCGGACCAGGCCCTCGCCCCAGGGGGTGAACAGCACCGAGAGCCGGTCCCCGGTCTGCGCCGACACCCAGGCGGAGAAACGTTCCAGCGCGGCCCGGTCCGCCCGCAGCCGGTCCGGACTGTCCCGCCGCTTGGCGAACGGGCAGTACGGGCAGTCGTAGTCGCACGAGGCGAGCGGGCCCCGGTAGAGGATCGTCAGGTCCATCGGATCGCCCATCGTCAGGTCCATCGGGCTGCTCACTTCGGCTCGTACGCGGCCATCGCGGCCCGCACGGCGGGCGAGAACAGCTCCGGGCCCAGCGCGTCCGAGTACGCGAGCCCCTCCGCGCTGAGCTTCAGCCGCTCCGGCGCGGCGGACTCGTCGAGCCAGCCCAGCGCACCGAACCGGTCCAGCTCGGGTCCGAAATCGTCGCCCGGATCGCCCCCGAACCGCTCGTGGTACGCCGCCCGGTCCAGCCCCTCGGCCTGGAGGAGCGACTGGAGCAGATGACGGCGGCGCGACTCGCCGCCGTCCATCCGCCGCCCGACCTCGGCATGGCCGAAGTCCTCGGTCATCGTGTACGCGTCGATGATGCCGCGCACCTGCCCGGCGTTCACGGCGTAGTCGAACGAGTAGTGGAGCCCCGAGGTGTAGGAGCGGGCACCGCAGCCGAGACCGATCATGCCGTCCGTCTGGCAGGCGTAGTCGTCCGGGCCCCGGACGGCTCCGGCCCCGGCGCCTGTCCGTGCTCCGGCTCCCGCACCGTCACCGGCTCCGGCCCCGGCGCTGCTCCCGGCCCCGGCTCCGGCGCCTGCGCTGTCCTCGGCTCTGGCCCCCGGCCCCGGCCTGGCCCCCGGCTTGACCCCCGGCCCGGTCGCCGGCCCCGGCCCTGACCCGGCGCCGTCCGCGGTCGCCTTCCTCCCGTCCGCCCGGCGGAACATCCGCATCGACACCTGCTCATAGCCGTGCGACAGCAGTTGGTCCCGGCCCTGCCGGTACAGCCGGAGCCGCTGGGCGTCCCATGCCGTGTCGCCACCGGCCCCCAGCCGCCCCAGCCCGGTCAGCGGCCGGACATAGAGGGGGTAGAGATACAGCTCTTCCGGCCGCCAGTCGAGCGCCGCGTCCAGGGAATGCCGCCATGTGGCGGGGGTCTGACCGTCGATACCGTAGATCAGGTCGATATTGAGGACCGGGACGCGGGCATCGCGGATCCGGCCGAGAGCGGCTTCCGCATCCGCGCGCCGCTGCGGCCGGACCGCCGCCCGCGCCTCCTCGTCGATGAAGCTCTGGACGCCGATGCTCACCCGGGTGGCCCCGCGCGCGGCGAGAACGGCGAGACGGTCCGCCGTCGCGGTGGTCGGCGACGTCTCCACGGAGAACGGGACGGCCGACAGATCAGCACCCATCCGCTTCTCGGCGATGTCGCAGAGCCGGTCCAGCTCCCCGGCGGTCAGAAAGGTCGGTGTGCCGCCCCCGAACGCCGCCGCGGCGAAGCGCACCGGCTCCCCGTCGCTCTCCCCTTCCCCTTCGCCCTCTCCTTCCCCTTCGCCGAGCGCGTCCCGCACGGCGGTCGCCTGGCGGTCGAGCGCGTCGAGATAGCGGCTGGTCAGTTCGCCGGGCGCGCCGATCCTGGTGAAGAGATTGCAGAACCCGCACCGGACCTCGCAGAACGGTATGTGCAGATAGAGCGAGAGCGCGTCCTTGGGCTCCGCCGCCCACAGTCCGCGCAGGGCGGGGCGGTCCTCAAGCCGGTGATAGGCGGTCTTGTGTGGATATGCGTAGACATAGCTCTGGTAAGGGCGGGGGCGGTGCGGGAGCGTGCTCATGTGTCGGCCTCAAGGCGGTCGAGAAAGAAGTGGGCGTACGGAACCGTCCAGACGGCCTCATGGCCGATGCGGTGTCCGGTGTAGCCGTCGTCGCCGTACGCCGTTCCGTGGTCGGAGCAGACGATCGCGAAGCAGCGACGACGGCTGCGCGCGGCATCGAACAGTCGCCCGATGTGCCGGTCGACGTACTCCAGCGCGGCGGCGTGCGTCTCGCGGGAGTCGCCCGTCTCGCGGGTGGCGCCCGGCAGATGGAACCAGTTCGGCTGGTGCAGTGACGGCACATTGACGAACAGGAACAGCCGCTGCTCCCGGGGCAGGGCGGCGACCACCTCCTCGGCACGGGCCACCTGGGCCTCGAAGGACGTCTCGGAGGCGACACCGAACTCCGGCTCCCAGTGGCTCTCCTGGAACATCCCCGGCAGCACGGAACCGAGCGGGCCCCGCTGGTTGAAGAAGCCGACCCCGCCGATGCACACCGTGCGATACCCGGCGTCCGCCAGCCCCGAGACCAGATCGGGGGTGTCGAAGACATAGGTGCGCCCCGCGGTCGTCTCACTGCCCGCGAAACGCGCGGCGAACAGCCTCGGGTGCGGTCCCGGCGCGGCCGGTGTCGGCAGAAAGCCCGCGAAGATCGCCTGATGCGAGGCGTAGGTGAAACTCCCGGGCGCGTGCCGCCGCTCCCACCCGCCCCGGGGGAGATGCCGCGCGAGCCATGGAGTCCGGCCCACCGCCGCCAGTTCGGCGGCGACGTCGAAACGGAGCGTATCGAGGGTGACAAGCAGCAGATCGTCCCGCCCGACCACCTCGTTCATGTCGGGATTCAGCGCGGAACGCGGCTCGGGACACAGGTCCGGGTCCGGCTCGCCGAGGTGACCCGGGCCCGGGTCACCGGGGACCGGCCCGGGGCGCTCCGCGCGCGCGACCGGCGAGGAACGGCGGACGGACGGCCGTACGGGCGCGGTGGACGGGGGAGTGGTGGGGCTCGCCGCACCCGGCGCTTCGTGCGGCGGCACCTGTCCCATCAGCAGGGCGGCGATCTGCGCCGCGTAGGTGTCCTGGCCCTCCGCGCCGCTGCCCGCCAGACCCGTGAGCCCGGGCAGCAGATCGCCGAAGGCATTGACCTCGCCGACGGCGAAGCGCCGCCACCCCGTGCCGGGCAGCAGATCGACGCCCACGCGCGGTGACCCCGGGAAGCAGGCGGCGGTCCGCTCACAGATCCCCAGCGTCCGGGGCCAGTCGCCACCCGCCGACTCGATCGCGGCACGGGCAGCCGCCAGATCGCCGCGGGCGCCGCCGAGATGGAGATTGGTCATGGGGGTGCGGCTCGTCCGGACGACCGCGTGGGTGGCCCGGCCCGCGACGGCCACCACCCGAAGATCGGCGGCCCGGCCGTCCTGAAATGCCTTGGGCAGCCACCGTTCGACATGCAGCCCGTCCGGCGCGAGGGCGTCCACCAGCGCCGCCACCTCCCGCTCGGTCGTATAGCGGCGCACCCGCAGGGAGTTGAAGAGCCGCCCGAGGCCGTCCCGTTCCACCGAGGTCGCCGCCTGCACCCGGCCGCCGCTCGCGGTTTCCACGGCGAGCACACCGGACGCCGACGAGCCGTGCGCGAGCTTGATGAACATCCGGCGCAGCCCGGTCGCCCGCTGTATCGCGCGGATGTCATCCCAGCCGCCGACCACGGGGGCAGCGGCACCGGACGTCGGTGACCGGGGCACCGGGACCCCGGCCCCCCGCAGCACACCGTGGCACAGGCGCTTGTCGAACAGCACCGCCAGCTCGTCGGGATCCGCCAGCAGGGTCGCCCCGGCCGCGGCCGAGGCGGCGGCCACCTCCCGGACCGCGGCGATGAACCGCTCGTACCAGCGGGCGGTGCCTTCGACCCGGGCCGGGTCGTCCACTCCCCGCAACTCCCGGTCCACCAGGGCGTCCTCGCCCGGGGAGTCGATCCGGACACGCTCACCGGGCCGGAACCGCGCCCGCCCCCGCAGCACATCGATCCAGGGGACGACCCGCGCGGCGGGCAGCCCGGCGGCGCACACCGCGTCCTGGAAGAGCGCGACCCGGCGGTTGGCGGGGTTGCCGACCACCGCGAGGCGGAGGCGGCCGGACGGCAGGGGCGTCCCGGTCATGTGGTCACTCCGCCACAGCCGTGTAGCGGTGCTCCTGTTCGGCCGAACTGGAGCCGCGGCCGTGCTGGTCGTCGAGGACCAGCTCGACTCCCGAGCCCTGGAACGCTTCGATCAGCCGCTTCCTCATCGGTTCGCCGATGAAGTGGTGGTGGAGGTCGAGCTTCCGCAGATGGGTCAGCGGCTGCCCGTTCAGCAGGGCCTCCGCGCCTTCGTCGCCCAGCGTGCCCATCGACAGATCGAGGGTGTCGAGGCGGGCGACGACGGGCGCTCCGGCGACTGCGGCGGCGACCTGGTCCTGCATATCGCTGTTGCGCAGTGCCAGATACCTCAGACTCGGCAGCCGAGTGCCCGTCAGGATCGGTTCCAGATCCGCCACATCGGCGTTCGCGCCGTACCAGGAGGTGCCCAGCCAGAGATCCAGGTGCTCCAGCGCGGGCAGATCGCTCGCCGCGACACCGCGGACGACCTCCGCGTCGAGCCCGCCCGTCTCGATGACGAGCGAGCGGAGATTCGCGTGCCGCACGGCGGGGAACGTGAGGCTCTGACCGCCGCGCACCCCTAGCTCCAGCAGTTCGGGGTAGGCGTCGAGGACCGGTGTCACCAGCCCCTGGGTGATCCAGGAGATCTCGCTCTCCTCGCAGGTGATGTCCCCCAGGAACACGGCGCGCAGAGCGGGGAGCTTCGCCCGGGCACCGGCCAGCTCGGCGACGACCGAGTCGGGGGAGTCCTCTTCCGTCTCCGCCCACGGTCCGACGACCAGTGCTCTGACCTCGGTGGTGTCCACCGTGCCCAGGAAGCGGGCGAACGCCTGCTCCCACTCCTCGTCGGTGTCGCCGTCGCCGTACGGGTCGACGGCGATCCGCCAGGCCACCGTCGACTCGGGCGGCAGCCCGGTCTTGTCTCCGGACTGGAGGGTCTGAGGGAAGTCGAACACGGGCAGGCCGTGCAGCTCCTGCAAATGGCTCGAAATGGTCATCACGTGCTCCAGACACCGGGTGGCGTTGATCGTCCAATGGGAGCAGTTGTACCAAGCCCGACTGACAACGGCGGCGGGGGGCGGCCGGAGCCCTGTCGCCGACGGCGTTGTCAGACCCTGCCGTTAGCGTCGTTCTCAGGTTCGGCGCACTCGGTGCCGGGCAGCGAGGGGAGAGCCATGTACCGGCAGGGAGACGTGCTGATCGTGTCCGTCGCGGAAGAGGCCGTGCCGTCGCACATCGCGGATGCGCCGGCCGAACCGAGGGACGGGCGGGGGCGGTTGGTGCTCGCGCTCGGGGAGGTCACCGGCCATGCCCATGCCGTGACCGGGCCCGGCAGGCTGGTGCGGGAGCCCGGCCCCTTCGGCCCCCTGGTCCTCCATCTGCCGGAGGGCGGACGGGTCGTGCACGAAGAGCATGCGGCGATCACCCTGCCGAAGGGCTGGTACCGGGTGGTCCGCCAGCGGGAGTACCTGCCGGGCGCGGTGCGCATCGTCGCCGACTGACCCGGCGGACGGGCCGGCCGGGTGGCGTGACGCCTGGTCGGCGACCAGTGCCGCAGGAGCGGCGCGACATCGGCAGGAGAGCACGAGCGAGACCCGGTCGGCGACCGGACAACAGGGGACCGGACAACAGGGGACGGGACAGCACATGCGGTTCACACAGCACACCGAACACCCACAGCACACTGGGCACACCGAACACACCGAACACCCAGAGCACCCAGAGCACGCAGGACGTGCAGAACACCCAGAGCACACCGACCATGCCGGGCACATCGAGCGCACCGACAAGTGGCGGGCCGTCGCGGCGGCGACCGGGCCAGGGGACCGGGCGGCGGCCGAGACCGGTGTGCGGCTCGCCTACCGCACGGCCGGGCTCGCCGAGCCGGAGCGGATCATCTGGGTGGCATCACCGAGGGCGGCGGTGGCGGCCCTCCGCGCTCTGGACGGGGCGGGCGGCTCGGTCCGGGAGCGGGTGCGCACCCTCCCGTGGGCGGAGGAGCGCCGCCGTATCCATGACGAACTGGGGCCCGTGGGCTGGGCGGAGCTGTGGAGTGTCTCGGGCGCCCGGCTCTGGGACAGCACCCGGGCGCTCGCCGAGCGCATCCGGGCCGGGGTCGTGGCCGAGCTGACCGCGCCGGGCGCGGAGTCCGCACCGGATGCGGAGTCCGGACCGGATGCGCCGGCCGGGTCGGCCGAGGCCATCATGGCGAGAGTGGAGACGCGGGCCAGGGAGACCGAGATCCGGCTCATCCTCCTCGACGCGGTGCTCGGCCAGCACGACGCGGCCTGGCTCGCCGCCTTCGACGGACGCAGCGAGCGGCTCGAAGGGCTCGCCCGGGTCGCGGCCCACGCGGGCTGGTGGTGGCCGTACGAGAAGGCCGTCGTGATCTGCGAGCGGCCGGTCGTCCTGCACCGCGACGAAGCGGGCCGTCTCGACTGCGGCACCGGGCCCGCCCTCTCCTTCGCCGACGGCTTCGGGCTGTGCGCCTGGCGCGGCATGCCGGTGCCCGCCGGCTTCCTGGACGAGCTGTCGGCGCTCACCCCCCAGCGGATACGCACCGAGGAGAACGCCGAACTGCGCCGCGTGATGCTGGAGTACTACGGGTACGAGCGGTATCTCGCCGAGTCGGGAGCCGAGCCCGTGCAGCGCGACGAGACCGGCGTCCTGTGGCGCATACCCCTCGCCGACGACGAGGACGTCGTCATGGTCGAGGTGGTCAACTCCACACCGGAGCCGGACGGCACCCACCGGACGTACTGGCTGCGGGTGCCGCCCGGGACCCGGACCGCGCGTGAGGGCGTCGCCTGGACGTTCGGCCTCCAGGCGGAGGTGTACGAACCGCTGCGTCAGACCTGAGCCGCCAGGAGTTCCGCCTGACCGATCAGCGCGCTGCTGCCCTCGCCCGTACAGGCGTGGGCACCGGCCAGCGCTCCCAGCCGGGCGCACTCCTCAAGGCCCCGGCCGGCGAGCCGCCCGTAGAGGAAGCCGCAGACGTAGGCGTCACCCGCGCCGTTGGAGTCCACCACCGGAGCGGGCGGTATCGCGGCGGGTACCGGGCGCGGGGTGCTGCCGCCGTCCCGGGTGAGGAGGTAGGAGCCACCGGCGCCCGCGGTGGCGACCACCGTCTGCGCGCGGCCGTCGCGCAGGATCTCCCGCATCACCGACGCGATGCGCTCGCCCGGCCCGGCGGCGCTCAGGAAGACGAGATCGGACCGGAGGGCGAACTCCCGCTGGTGGTCGGTGAGTCCGTCCCAGTCGTGGAGATCGGTGGAGACGGGGACACAGAGTTCCCCGATGTCGTCGAGGAGGAAGCGGGCGAAGTTCACGGCCGAAAGATGGACATGGCGGGCCCGCCGCACATGGGGGAGGTAGAAGTCGCGCGGCATACGCAGCTCGTCCGGGTCCCGGCCGTCGTAGAACGACATCCGGTGGCCCGAGGAATCGACCAGATTGACGGCACGCCGGGTGCCCGCGGGGGAGATCAACGACTCGAAGGCGACATCGCCCGCGGCCAGCCGGTCCCGGACCTGACGCCCCGGCCAGTCGTCGCCGATGAAATCGATGAGAGTGACGGAGAGCCCGAGGGCCCGGCAGCCGAGGGCCACATTTCCGCCGGTGCGGCCGGGCGCTTCGCGGATCGGGCCGACGCCGTGTGAATCGGCGAGCGGGACCGGCAGTGAGCCGACACGGACGACCGTGTCCACCCCACTGCCGCCGACGACCAGCACATCGTGAGGGGAGAGGTGGTCCGTTTGTTGCTGAGACAGGTGCGACACAGTTGCCCAGTATGGGGGTTGGGACATGGGTGGGCGCAGGCGTTCGGGCGTTGCCGCGTCCGCTGTCCGGCCGGGGTGTGCCCGGTGATGCCGGTGATGTCGCGGATGTTCCGGCGCGGCCGGGGTACCGGGAGCGGTGGTGGCGCCCGACCCGGCGGCGCAGGTGGCTTATCCCGGCGACGGGCGGACGGGCGTGAGACCCCGGTCGCTCCGGGCGGTCAGCGCAGGGCGTCGGTCAAGTCCTGCCGGGCCAGCCCCAGTTCGCGGGCGAGCGCCTCGTCGGTCCACTGGAGCATCGTGGCGCGCGACAGCGATCCCGCGTACGAGGTCATCTGCACGGCGAGCCCGTCGAGGAACGCCGTGAGCCGCCAGGCCGCGGCGGCGGGATCCGCGCAGGGGAACTCCCCGCCGGCCGCCCCTTCCGCGATCACCTCGGTCAGCGCGGCCTTCCACTGCTGGTCGAGATCGCGGGCCACCTCGCGCAGTGCGGGCTCGCGCAGCGCCGCCGCCCACCCCTCGATCCACAGCCGCCAGCCCTTGGCCGTCCCTGTCGGTGCGTACCAGCGGACCGCGGCCCGCAGTCGGCGCAGGGCGGAGGTCCGGCGGCTCAACAGCTTGCGCAAATGGACGAGATCCGCGTCCGCGGCATGGGTGAAGGCCGCCGCGACCAGCTTCTCCTTGGTCGAGAAGTGGTACAGGACAAGAGCGTTGCTCACGCCCAGCGCCGCGGCGACATCGGCGATCCGCACAGCCGCGACACCGTGCACGGCGATCTGCTCGACGGCGGCACCGAGAAGCTCCTCGCGCCGCTCGGCCACGCTCAACCGGACTCTTGCCACGGCCTCACCCTACACAGCGGATCTTGCGGAGTATCACGGATGTGCACTCATCCGGACACGCTGCGCGTCGGGACCGCCGTCCCGCCCGGCGCCGGGGCGGCGGCCCCTTCGCCCGGCACCGGGCGGGCGAGGCCGCGGGGAGGGACCCGGCGGCCGTCGCGGGGAACCGGAGGGGAGTCACGCGTACCAGCCGAAGCGTTCGGCTATGACCGGCAGCCGATCGGCGGCGATCGCGTGCGCGGCTGTCCGGGGGGTCGTCCCGTCGGCTTCGGCCCGGGCGAGCATCCGCCCGGTCAGTTCGCGCATCGACCGGCGGGTATACGCGAACGCTTCCTCCGCGTCGGCCCCGATGTCCCCGAAGAGGGTCCACCACCACCAGGCGTTCGTACCGGAGTTGACGACGACGTCCGGGAGTACGGTCACCCCGCGCCGGGCGAGCAGCGCCTCGGCGTCCGGGAGGACCGGCATGTTCGCCGCCTCGACGATCCAGCGGGCCGTGATCGCGGCCTGGTTGGCGGTGTCGATGGCGTACGAGACGGCCGCGGGCACCAGGATTTCCGCGTCGGCGGAGAGCCAGGCGTCGCCGGACAGTTCCAGATCATCCGCGCGCAGGACCGCGCGGTCGACCGTACCGAAGGTGTCGCGGCCCGCGAGCAGGGCCTCGACGTCCAGACCGGCCGGGTTGGCGATGGTGCCCTTGACATCGGCGACGGCGACGATCCGCAGCCCGGCCCCGGCCAGGAACCGGGCGGTGGCCCCGCCCATGGTGCCGAGCCCCTGCACGGAGACCCGGGTCCCGGCGCGGGGGAGGCCGGCCCGGTCGAGGGCGACCAGCACCGATTCGGCGACTCCGCAGCCGCCCGCCAGCTCATCGAGACCGATGCCGCCGACCTCGACGGCGAAGGCGTCCGCGAGCCGCCGCCGCGCGCTGCTCTCGTCGTCGAGGAGCCGGTACACGGCCTGGACGGAGGAGACCAGGCCCGCTTCGCCCAGCGCCCGCTCGACCGTGTCCTGGGTGAGGCCGAGATCCTCGCCGGTGGTCCATATCGTCTCTATGTACGGACGCATCACCCGCAGATACCGCACCAGGATTCCGTACGCGCGCGGGTCCCGCGGGTCACAGTCGATACCGCCCTTCGCACCGCCGAGCGGGAGATACCTCCCGTCCGGGTTGTAGTGCAGGGCCTCCTTCACCGTCATCCCGCGGGCCAGCCCGGTGACCTCCTCCAGGGTGCAGCCCTCACGCATCCGCAGTCCGCCACTGGCGACGCCACGCACCAGCCGGTCCACCACCAGGTGCCCCTGGCGGCCGGTGACATGGTCGGTCCAGGTGAGCGACAGGAGGGGTGCGGCCATCGGAAGATCTCCTCGGGGAAGGTGATCACGGCGTGGCCGGGCGGCCCGGACCTGCCGGGTCCCGGCGACAACGACGTGACAACTGAATGGCCGGTGAGTATCCGAAGTGGTGATCTCCGTTGTCAACATGATCGTCAATATCCCCGGGTGCGGGGCGGGCGGGGCGCCCGGTGGCCAGGTGGGCGCGAGGGAGGCGCGGGTCGCCCGTGCCGGTCGGGACCAGTGGTCAGGGCTGGTCGGGCCGGGTGGACCGGAGCCCGGTCGGAGCCCGGTCGGGGTCCGGACCCGAAAGGTGTTGCGAAGGCAAATGAAGGGGAAGGTCGGTGTCAGGAACATCGACACCGAAGTGCGCGTTGCCCTGGTCGTGAGGGAATCCGGTGGCAACGACAGCAATGACAGCGGGGCCATGACCTGCGGCCATGCGCGCCGCTGGGCGGAGCGCGAGGTTCCGTCGCGCGGGGCGGACGGCTCTGCCATGCGGCCGATCCTCACCCCGCACTGTCAGACCGCGCGCACATAATGAAAAGACCCTGACCTATGGAGGTGCTGTGACCGACGCTGGATCGCCTCACCCGCTGAGAGCCCGGCTGCGCTCACTGCGAACCGCCCCGTTCGGCGCCGATCCCGCCGGAGCCAGGCTGGAGCGGATCCGCCGTTCGCCGAATTACGCGGACGGAGTCTTCCAGAACCCCGTGGGCGCCAGGACCAGACCCTCGGGCGGTTCCATGGTCGAGTTCGCCAAGATCTACTTCCGCAAGGAGGCGCGGGCCCGCAGATCCCCCACCGGCCGGATTCCGCTGCACGGCATCACGGCCGCCGACCTCGCGAAGCCCCCGCCGTCCGGGCTGCGGCTCACCTGGATGGGGCATTCCACCGTGCTCGCCGAGATCGACGGCCGCCGCGTGCTGTTCGACCCGGTCTGGGGCGAGCGCTGCTCACCGTTCTCCTTCGTCGGCCCGAAGCGGCTCCACCCCGTGCCCGCGCCGCTGGCCGCCCTCGGACCCGTCGATGTCGTGGTGATCTCCCACGACCACTACGACCACCTGGATCTGCCCACCATCAAGGCCCTGGCCTCCGCCGACACGGTCTTCGCGGTACCGCTCGGCGTCGGCGCCCACCTGGAGCGCTGGGGCGTCTCCGCCCACCGCCTGCGCGAGCTGGACTGGAACGAGACCGCCGAAGTGGCCGGTCTCCGCCTCACCGCCACCCCCGCCCGCCATTTCTGCGGACGCGGGCTGCGCAATCAGCAGCACACCCTCTGGGCCTCCTGGGCGGTCCGCGGCTCCGAGCACCGGATCTTCCACAGCGGGGACACCGGGTACTTCCCCGGCTTCAGGGACATCGGCGCCGAGCACGGCCCCTTCGACGCCACCATGATCCAGATCGGTGCCTACAGCGAGTACTGGCCGGACATCCATATGACCCCGGCCGAGGGCATGCGCGCCCACCTCGATCTCCAGGGTGGCCGGCCGGCCGGGGTGATGCTGCCGATCCACTGGGCGACCTTCAATCTCGCGCCGCACCCCTGGGCGGAGCCCGCCGAGGGTACGGTCGCGGCGGCGGCCGATGCGGGCGCGCGGGTCGCGGTGCCCCGGCCCGGCGAGCCCTTCGAGCCCACCGCCGACGCCGTACCGGCCGATCCCTGGTGGCGTGCCGTCGCACCCGTCCCGGCGGAAGGCTGGGCACCGCTCCCCAGCAGGAGTC
The DNA here is from genome assembly GCF_053607985.1 of Streptomyces sp. NPDC055078. Lineage (NCBI taxonomy): Bacteria > Bacillati > Actinomycetota > Actinomycetes > Kitasatosporales > Streptomycetaceae > Streptomyces > Streptomyces sp. NPDC055078. The sequence goes on along the minus strand of NZ_JBSGUP010000004.1, from coordinate 23,458 downwards.
CGGGCCGGGACAAGAGCACCGGCACCGGCAGCCCGGAGGTCGCCCCGACCGCCTGACCACGCCCGCGCCCGATCACCACGCCCCAGGAAGCGCACCCGGTCCCCCCACCCGCTCCTCCCGACCCAGCCGCACCGCTCGATTCCCGCCCCCTGTGGAGTCCCCGGGCGGGACGCGCCGCGCCATGCCGGCCCGTCCTCCGGTGGAACTCCCGGGCGGGACGCGGCGCTCGCTCCCGGCCCGTCCTCCGCCGGGGTCCTCGGGCGGGAACGCGCCGCGCCGTGCCGGCTCCTCCTCCGCCGGAGTCCCCGGGCGGGACGGCTCTTCGATCCGGCCCGTTCGGCGGGGGACATGGCCTCCCAGCAGCCGTCCGGCGCAAGCGCATTCGCCATTTTCGTACCGGGGTGCGAAGCCTCATACCAGAGCGGGACGAATGGCGGGCAACTTTGTCAACTGCCCCTCGCACGTGCCCGCATGACCACTACCGTGTGTTGCCGGTGATCGACGGCGGGCTCATCCCTCCCGTGCCCGGCAGCCATTGAGCCCACCGGGACTCCGAAGAGGACTCCATACGAGCAGTACGCCGACCCCCGACGCAGTAGTACGCCGAACCTGGGACCCCCACGCACCGAGGACGCTGATGTCTCCATTACGCGCACCCGCCACGCGGTCCGACCGCCGCGAGGGCGGGCGCCACGGCCGGTCAGGCCCCCGCACCAAACCCTCGGTGGGCAGGTCCGGGCCCGCGCAGGCCCCGCCGTCGCCCGCGCCGCCGCGGTCTCCCGAATCCCGTCTCCGCCCCCGGCTGCTGCGCACCGCGGTCCTGCCCGCCCTCGTCGCCGCGCTGAGCGGCGCCGCCGCGGTGACCTTCACCGTCCACACCGCGAACCCGCATCAGTCCGCCGCCCTGTGGGCCGTCCTGACGGGTACGGCCGCCCTGGCCATAGGGGCCGTCGCAGTGGCCGCGGTCGGCTCGGACCGGCTGGCCGCCTCCGTACTCGACCGCTGTGCGGCGCTGGCCCGTTCGACCGAGCGCGGCCAGGCCGATCTGCACGCCGTGGTCGAACGGCTACGGCGCGGCGAGGGGCCGCCCACCCCCCGCACACCGCTGCCCACGTCGCCGGGCGCCGATGAAATCGACGTACTCGCCGGGGAGTTGGACCGCTCGCACGAGGCCGCGGTGGCGGCCGTGGTGCAGGCGTCCCAGCTCTCCAGCAGCGTCGGCAACGAACAGAAGGTCGAGGTCTTCGTCAATCTGGCCCGGCGCCTCCAGTCGCTGGTCCACCGGGAGATCCAGCTCCTCGACGAGCTGGAGAACGAGGTCGAGGACCCGGAACTGCTCAAGGGCCTCTTCCATGTCGACCACCTCGCCACCCGGATCCGTCGGCACGCGGAGAATCTCGCCGTCCTCGGCGGCGCGATCTCACGCCGCCAGTGGTCCAACCCGGTCACCATGACCGAGGTGCTCCGGTCGGCCATCGCCGAGGTCGAGCAGTACCCCCGCGTCAAGCTGGTGCCGCCGATCGACGGCACCCTGCGCGGTCACGCCGTCGCCGACGTCATCCACCTGCTGGCCGAACTGGTCGAGAACGCCTCGGCGTTCTCCGCCCCGCACACCCAGGTACTGCTGCGGGCCCAGCACGTCACCTCCGGACTCGCCGTCGAGGTCGAGGACCGCGGCCTGGGCATGCCCATGGGCGAGCAGAACAAGATGAACGCCCTGCTCGCCGATCCTGATCAGGTGAATGTCGCCCATCTGCTCCAGGACGGCCGGATCGGCCTCTTCGTCGTCTCCGCCCTGGCCCGGCGGCACGGCATCGCGGTCCGCCTCCAGTCCAATATCTACGGTGGAGTGCAGGCCATCCTCGTACTGCCGCTGGGGCTTCTCGGCGCGGACACGGGACGCCTCCAGCAGACCGACAGCACCGCAAGGGCGGGCACGGCGAGCACCGGCACCGCAAGGGCCGGCACCGCGAGCACCGGTACCGCGAGCACCGGCGACACCAACGAATCCGGCCGCCACCGCGCCCCGGTGGCCATCCACACCCGGGCGACCTCCCCGCCCTCGATTCCCCGCCGGCCAGAACCACGCGACCAGCCCCAGCCCCAACTCCAGTCCCGGCCACAGGCCCACGCCCAGCCACCGTCGGAGACCGAGTCGCAGAACCGGCGACAGTCCCCGCACCACCCCGACCGGCCGACGAACACGCACACCACACCGGAGACGTCCGGGCCCCTCCCCGTACGCGCGGAGCACACCGACCGCCCCAACCCCGCCGCCGCCCGACCCGGCGTCACCTATCCGCCGCGTACGGAGAACGCGCCCCTCGGCGACCGGCCGCGCCGACCGGCCTCCGAAGCCACCGGAGTCGTCCGAGGCACCATGGGCCGCCCCCAGCTCCCCAGGCGACGCAGCCAGGAACATATAGTTCCGCAGCTCAAGATGGGGCCGCCGCCCCGTAAGGACGAAGAGCACACCGTCCATGACCCAGGTCTGATGGCGGCTTTCCAACGGGGTATCGGACTGGCCGAGGCATCGCCGCTCGCCACGGACTCGCCTCCACCCGACTCCCATGGCACCACCGCTCCACCATCCGACCCGCAGCGCCACGACAACACCTCCAAGGAGTAGATGCACCATGGCGAGCGATGCGCCTCACGGTCATGTCTCGGACCTCGACTGGCTGCTCAGCGGTCTGGTCCAGCGCGTGCCCTACACCCGCAGTGCGGTACTGCTCTCCTCCGACGGCCTGGTGAAGTCCGTCCATGGACTGGAGCCGGACAGCGCCGACCACATGGCGGCGCTGGCCTCCGGCCTCTACTCCCTGGGCCGCAGCGCGGGGGCCCGCTTCGGCGACGGCGGGGAGGTGCGACAGGTGGTGGTGGAACTCGACTCGACCCTGCTCTTCGTCTCCACCGCGGGCTCCGGCACCTGTCTCGCGGTCCTCGCGGGCAGCGAGGCGGATGCCGCTGTCCTCGGCTACGAGATGGGGATGCTGGTCAAGAGCGTACGGCCCTATCTCACCACCCCGGCCAGAGCGTCGACCGGGGCGCCGAGTATCCCGGGGCAGTGACCGTGCCGTCCCCCAAGGACGGGCCCCTGCTGGACGACGCGGCCGGTCGGCTCATCCGCCCGTACACGGTGAGTGGCGGCCGTACCCGACCGACGGCCGCACTGGATCTGCTCTCCCTGGTGATGGCCACCGGGGCTGTACCCAAGGGGTATCTCGGACCCGAACACACGCTGGCGCTCGGCCTGTGCGACGGTCCGATCTCGGTCGCCGAGATCTCGGCGCATCTGAGACTCCCCGCCGCCGTCACCAAAGTGCTGCTCTCCGACCTGGTGGAGTGCGGTGCCATCATCGCCCGAGCGCCCTGGGCCCCCCACACACCGACCGACCGTTCTTTGCTGGAGGCAGTGCTCGATGGCCTACGACGACGGCTCTGAAGCCGACAGCTCAGATATCGACGGCTCCTTGCCGGACGACCGGTTTCCCACCGCCCTGAAGATCCTGGTCGCAGGGGGCTTCGGGGTCGGCAAGACCACCTTCGTCGGAGCGGTCAGCGAGATCGAACCACTCAGCACGGAGGAACTGCTGACGCAGGTCAGCGCCTTGACGGACCGGCTGGAGGGTGTCGAGTCCAAGACGACCACCACGGTCGCCATGGACTTCGGCCGGATCACCCTGGACGATCGCCATGTGCTGTACCTCTTCGGGACACCGGGCCAGGAGCGCTTCTGGTTTATGTGGAACGAACTTTCCGAAGGAGCGCTCGGCGCCGTCGTCCTGGCCGACACCCGCCGGCTCCAGGACTCGTTCTCCGCCGTCGACTTCTTCGAGGGCAGGGGCATCGCGTTCGTCGTCGCCGTCAATGAGTTCGACGGCGCGTACCGCTACGAACCGGACGAGGTGCGGGCCGCGATCGATCTGAAGCCGCAGGTGCCGGTCGTGATGTGTGACGCGCGCCTCGCCAGCTCGGGGATCGGCACCCTGGTCACTCTCGTCCAGCATCTCCTCACCACCACCGCGGTGCCCACTCCGGCGCCGAGCTTTGGAGTACCGACATGACGTACGACCCCACCGGCCATCTGCTGCTGACCCCCATCGACCGGGAGGCGCCCGCACGGGTCGAGCGGCTGCGCCAGCTCGGGTTCGGTGACCGCCCCGACCCCGCGTTCGACGAGTTCGCGCACCACCTCGCGGAGGTGACGGGTGCCCCGTACTCCATGGTCAACTTCATTGACGAGAACCGGCAGTACTTCGCCGGACTGCACACCCCCACCGGTCAGCACACGGGCAGTGATCTGACCGCGGTCGCCGCGTCGGGCGGCGCAGAGGTCAGCAGGTTCATGGACCGCGACCACGGGTACTGCCCGCATGTCGTCGTCCGGCGCAAGGCGCTGGTGCTGGAGGACGTCTGCGACTACCCGAGGTTCGCGGGCAATCCGGTCGTCGACGAGATCGGCATCCGCTCCTATCTCGGGGCACCGCTGATCGACCGGACCGGGATCGCGCTCGGCACCATCTGTGTGGTCGATACCGAACCGCGCCCCTGGGGGAGGGCGGGTCTGGAGACCATCAAGTCGCTGGCCGCCGAACTGGTCGAGCAGATCCACCGCCGTGAGGACGGTGTGATCTGACCCGGATACGGTGCGGTGCGGCTCCCCGGGTGCTCCGCGCTCCCGGGAACGCCTCCCGCGGTCCGTACCGTCCGGACGTCCGCTGCCGCCGGTGACGATCTGCTGTCACGACCGGTTCCGGCCGGTCCGAATTGGTTGGGACGGTTTCGGACGGTTCGGGCGGCGGTTCCGTACCGGCTGGGGCCTGCCGACCGGGCAGGTCAGACGGTCACCTCCACCCTGGGCGCATCGGCCAGCCGCTGTGACCACTGTCCCTTCGCGGTGCCGAGGGCGACCTCGGCGAGGCGCAGCAGCTGGACGTCCGATGTGCCCGCCGGGGCGAACATATGCAGTGCGTCGCGGAGATAGCGTTCGATGGGCCGGTCGGTGAAGAGCCCGGCGGCGGCGTGGATCTCCATCGCGTTACGGGCCGAGTCGATCGCCGACTCGACATTGATCAGTTTCGCGTTCATCAACTCCGCGTCGCACGGCATCCCCTCGTCCAGCAGATGCACCGCGTGGTACGCGGAGAGCCGGGCCGTCATCAGCCGTGACTGGAGCTTGCCGAGCTTCAGCCTGATGGACGGCAGGTCGTGGAGCGGCTTTCCGTAACGGTGGCGCTGAGCGCAGAACATCGTGGTCTCATCCAGGATCGCCTGATGGATCCCCAGCGATACGGCGGTGAGGTTCGCCCGCCCGTACAGCACGCTGGAGGAGTACGCCACGGACAGTCCGTCGCCCTCCTCGCCGAGGCGGCTGGAGGCCGGGACCCGGCAGTCCTCGAAGTGGAGTTCACCGAAACTGAAGCCGTGCAGTCCCATGGCGGGCACCTGTTCCCCGGTGCTGACCCCGGGGCGGTCGGCCTCGACAAGAAAGGCCGTCAGCCCCTTCGAACCGGGTCCGGTCCGCACGACCACACCGTGCAGATCGCCGACATGGCTGTTGCCCACATAGATCTTGCTGCCATTGAGAAGGTAGTCGTCGCCGTCCCGTACCGCGGTGGCGCTCATCCCCAGCACATGGCCACCCGACTCCGCCTCGGTCACGGCGATCGTCGGCAGACAGTCGCCGGCCGCGACGGCCGGCAGCCAGGTCCGCTTCTGCTTCTCACTGCCGAAGTGGATGATCTTGGCGACGCCGAGCTGGGACGCCTGCACCATCGCGCCCATCGCGCCGCTGACCCTGGCCAACTCCTCGATAATGATCGTCTTGGCGAGATGACCCGCTCCCATACCGCCGTGGTCGCGGCTGATCGTGGCCCCCAGCCAGCCCTGCCTGGCTATGAGACGGGACAGTTCATGGTGGACCGACCGATCGGCCTCCATCTTGGGGATCAGTGGTCGCACCTCCCTCTCGGCAAAACCCCGGACCTCACTCCTGAGCTGGTGATGAAGCCGACTGCTGAAGTACTCGTCCATGGCGAGCCTTCCTCTGCGAAAAGACTGCTCGGGCGGTTGTTCGAGCAGATGGTGACTCTGTGCAGATGGTGCCTCTGTGGCGATCCAGTCCCGACAGACGGATCGCTCTGGGTTCTGCCGTACGGCATTCCCTTCGTGGTTCGCTCTGCCACATGCCAATGGCAATGGATTCCTGGGACATTGAGCCCGGTGAACAGCAGATCGTCTCAGGCGTGCACAGCCGCGACATCCGGCACCATCTGAAGAACCGATACGGCTCAGACGTGGGCGGAAATGCACCCACCTGAGCAGCGCGGTTGAAAATCCCCGGCTGCGCAGCCCGCGCATAGGAGCGTTTTCCGGCGTGCGAACGAAGATGGGTAGTGAAAGGCGCGCAAAGGAAGCTCTTTGAGAGTCGCGCGCCCCCATTTGGCGGCGAGGAGTCCGGCGGTCTGTCCGGTATTGCAGGCTATGTCGGGGAGTGCCGGGGGTCCTCCCATCATGTTCCGGAGCGTACGCGGGCTCCGGCCGCGCTGGTTCGCGCGCCGTTTCTACCCCCATTGCTCCTGCGTACCCGCCGCAGGCCCCCCGTCCCGGAGTCCTGGTGAGGTCTTGGCGATCTCTCCCGGAGGCGCCGGCGGTCCACCGGGCCCCTACTTTTCCGGCCATGCCGTCGATCTCCCGACAGCGCCGCAGAAAGCGCTCCCGCGACCGGAGAACGGATCGCCGCGCGCGATTGTCAGTGCCGCGCCGTACGGTCTTGATATGGCCACCGCCGACGATGCACGCAGACTCGCGCTCTCCCTGCCCGGGGCGCTGGAGAAGCTCGCCTGGGGCATGCCCACCTTCCGGCTCGCGAGCGCCGGACGGATCTTCGCCTCGCTCGATGACGACGACTCCGTACTGGGGGTGAAGTGCCCCAAGGAGGACCGTGCGGAGCTGATCGCGGCCGAGCCGGAGAAGTTCTTCCTCCGCGCCGGCCACGACGACAACTACGCCTGGCTGAGGGTTCGGCTCGCCGCGGTCGACGAGGACGAGCTCCATGCGATCCTCCTCGATTCCTGGCGCCAGGCCGCCCCGCGCAGACTGCTGGACGCCCACCCCGACCTGACCGCACCGCCGGACCCGGCTCCGCCCCCGGAGTGACGCTCCGACCCCCTGGCCCCGGACCTCCCGTCGCCGCCCCGGGGCCCGCGCCGCGCGGGTGCACCGGCCCCACCCGGCTCCGGCCCCACCCGGCTCCGGACCCCCGTTCGAACCGCACTGCGGGGACCAGCGTTCATGCCGTACGGCGACTCCGTCGCGCTGTGTCGCGCCGGATAAAGCGGTTCGTGACCACCGGCCCGAGTGCGGTATTGTTCTCATGCACGTTCAACCCGGGGAAACCCCAGGTCAGACGGGCATCGGGACGTGGCGCAGCTTGGTAGCGCACTTGACTGGGGGTCAAGGGGTCGCAGGTTCAAATCCTGTCGTCCCGACCAGCGTTTTCGCAGGTCGTAGGCGGTATCGGAGAAATCCGGTACCGCCTTTACGTTGTTCTTGGGGACCAGGTCCTTCGCCGTCAGCCGGACGCCGTGGTGCGGGCCTGCCGCCGCACCGCGAGGCCGTCGAGCACGATCGTGAGTTTGCGCCACAGATGCTCCTGGGGCGCGTCGGCGATGCGCCGGAAGGCCGCGCGCACCTCGGGGGACCGGGGGGCGGCGGGTGTTTCCCGCCCGGGGGAGCGCAGCCGGACGATCTGCGCGGCTCCGTCGTGCACCAGGTCGAGTACGGCGTCGAGCGCGAGGACCGCGTCATCGACCGTGAACCCCAGGGCGACCAAGTCCCCTACCAACTCCTCGAAACGCCGTAGACCGGCCTTTTCGAGGTCCGCCGCGCTCTCGGGCAGCAGGCCGGAGTAGCGCGTGAGCAGATCGAAGCAGGTGGCGGCCTCCGTCTCCAGATAGGCCCGCCAGCCCTTGTCGCTCCTGGGCAGCGGCGCCGTGGCGAGGATCGACTCCAGGGCCGCGAGCAGCAGATCGTCCAGGCCGGCGATATAGCGGTAGAGACTCGCGGGCGACACGTCGAGCGCTGCCGCGACCGCGTTGACCGACACCTGTTCGATGCCGAGTCCAACGGCCGCCGCGACGATCCGCTCGCGGCTCAGCCGGGGCTTGGGGCCGGGGCGGCGGCCGGGTGAGCCGGGGGTGTCGGGGTCCACCGGCACAGGGTATAGCCCCGGCGCGGGCCATCGGGGTCCGTCCGGGGCGCCCCTCTCGATAATTGCGAATCGGATTCACTATTCATCGAGGAGGGGTGGGATGCGCAGAACGGCGACCGGTGCTCGTGACCCGGCGTACCCAGGGCGGGGCGCCGCCCGGTGACGCCTTCGTGGTCCACGCGGCCATCGGGGCGACGGGCACTCTCGCGCTCGCTCTGCTGCTGCCGGGTCTGCGCCGACTGGTCCGGTATGAGGTGCCGTGTGCCGGGCGGCCGGGAGGGCGGCCTCACGCGTCGGGGCAGGGGAGGTCCGTTCTGTCCGGCAGCCGGAGCTGCCCGGCGACGTTCACGCCGAACGGTCGCAGCGACCGAGCGCTGACGTGGCGTCGGACCGCGACAAGATGCGGCACACGTATGCGGCACACCGTATGTGGTGTTCACAGCTCCGTCCCATAACCTCGTGCGTGTAGACGTCAGATGCCAGGTGAATCAACATCGAGGAGGCGAAGGTGCTCGGAAGGAGCATGGGGTTGCTCGCGGGCGCCATGACCGTGGCGTGCCTGGTGCTGATCGGCCCCAGCGCACCGAGCGGAGCCCCCCTCGCCAGGTCGGTGCCCGTCGAAGGCGTCAGGGAAGTCGTACCGAACCGGGTCATGACATGGAACATCTGCAACCCCTGCAAGGAAGGCAACGTCGACCGGGCAGCGGAGATCGCCAGGTACGCGCCACAGGTCTTCGGCCTGCAAGAAGCGTGCGTGCGTGATGTCGAGAGGATCAGGGACAATCTGGAGCGCCTGTACGGGTTGGACTACCACGTCGAGTACGGGACGGTCCTCCGGGATCGGGGCCGCTGCGGGGGAGCGCCATGGAGTCCGGGGGCGTTCGGCCAGGCGCTGCTCTCGGCGGCGCCGATGACGGACCGCGTGAACGTGGAGTACCCCGACGGCGGGTCCGAGGACCGTGGGTACATGGCGGTCACCACCACGGTGGGCGGCCGGTCGGTCCGGGTCTTCAACACACATCTCGCCCAACGACAGCAGGAGGCGGTCCGGGCGGACCAGGCCGGAGTGCTGGCCGCAGCCGTCGCCCGGCACGAGCGCGCGATCGTTCTCGGCGACTTCAACGCCGTGCCGGACGCCCCCGAACTCAGGGGGATCTGGGCACTGGCCGCTGATACGGACGCCCAGTGCGGACCCTCGCCCACCGGCATCTGCAAGCCGACGACCGACTGGCAGAGCAAGTTCGACTACGTCTTTCTGCGAGGCATCGTCCCGCTCAGGCACGGTGTGCAGCCCACCGCGTACTCGGACCACCACCTGGTGCACACCGACGTGGCCGCGACGTGAGCGAGTGGCGGCCCGCGCTCCGGTCGTCGGTGAGCGCTGAGGCGCCCCGGCCCCCAGACCCCGGGTGACAGCGGCCGGCGGCCCCTGGGCCACTGGCCCTGCCCGACCGCGGGCGAGGAAGGCGAGTGGTCTGAACCGGCCTAGATCACGCGGAAGAGATCGGCGGCGGCGTGGACGTCGGTGAGGTCCTCGATATGGCGGAGGTTGTCGCACAGGGCGTCCAGGGCCGAGCCGGCTTCGGCGGCACTCGGGACGCCGATGGCCACACCGAAGACACGGAAGCCCAGCAGGTGCTTGGCGTCGTTCCAGCCGCGCATCCACTCCTCGGTGACGCCGCATTCGTCGTCGGTGATCATCACGATGTCGCCGCGCGCGCGGGCCGTGTCGTTGAGTTCCTCCTCCAGCAGTTCGGCCGCCGCCGTCAGGGGGGTCTGGTAACTGGTGCCGCCGCCGAGGAAAGTCTCCGCGAAGTCGAGGGTACGGGCGATGCCGGCGGGCCGGTCGGCCGGGAAGCGGAAGACCTGGACCTTGTCGGCGGAGGAGAAGAGGATGCCGACGAAGTCACGTCCGGCGCGGCGGGCCTGATCCAGCAGCGCCAGGGCGCATGCCTTGGCCCACGCCTCGCGGGTGACTCCGCCGGGCCCCGCCGCGTACATGGAGTGCGAGGTGTCCACGCACGCGACGATGGCTCCCCGGCCGGTGGTCTGCTCGCCCTCGCTGTCGTAGAGCATCAGCTCCCCGGCGGCGTAGCGCGCGGCGAACACCGCACGCAGCTCGGGCAGGCCGAGGTTGGCCAGCTCGGAGGGGATGACGCGCGAGAGGTCGTTGCCGAGCGTGACGCCGACCAGGTCTCCGGCGGTGTTCTCCACCTTGCGGGCGCGCTCACCACTGGCCATCTGCCGGAACCGGCCGATCAGTTCGGCCCACTCCGCGAGACGGCCGGTGCGCAGCCGTTCGGCGAGCCGGGCGCGCTGGTCGAACGGCATCCGCTCCAGTTCGCCGGGCCCGACGCCCCAGGCCCGCATCAGCGCGGCCTCCTCCCGTACGGCCCCGGCGGCCTTCGCCGCCGCGCTCCGCGCCGAGTCACGGATACCGGGGGCCGCCGCCGAGAGGGCCTCCGCGGCGGCCTGGGCGGCCTGCCCCGCCGTGGCCTCGGCGGCCTCGGCGTTCTCGATCGCCCGCTGTACGGCGTCGGCGGCCCGGGCCGGTACGGTGCCGTCCTCGTCGGCCGCTTCGGCGGCCTGCTGGAGTGCCTCGGCCACGGCGGTCGCCGCGCCTTCGGCGTCCTGCTGGGTCCGCTTCGCCTGCTCGGCGCGTTCCTGGGTGCCCCGGGAGCGCTCCAGCAGCCGGCGCACCGCGGCGGCCTGGGCGAGCACGGCCATGGCGGCGGCGTAGGGGTCGTCGGCGGTCTCCCGGCGCAGTGCGGCGAATTCCGGCGAGTCCACCAGCGCGGTGATGACCTGGTGGTTGACCAGCCGGGAGGGGTCCATCTCCGCGCGCTCGCGCAGCCGCGGGCTCGCCTGGTAGGCGGCCAGGAAGGCGTCGGTCAGGAGGTCGTCGGTGTGGTCGTGGCGCGCGCGCAGCTCCTCGGCCAGCTCGCGCAGTCCGGCCGACTGCCCGTAGGTGTCACGCCAGGCGATCCGGTCGAACCGGTTCGCGATCACGGTCGCGGTGTGCCGCTCGGGAGCGGTGGCGGAGAGGCTCAGCCACTTCCCGGCCCGGCTCGCCAACTCGTCGAGCCTGCTCGGTGTTGTGCCCATGGTGTTCAGAGCTGGGCCTGTACCATGCTCGCGTCCAGGCCGAGCGCCTCGGTGAGAACGCGGGCGTGGACGGCGCGCTGGCGGCCGATGACCCGGTCGATGGCGGCGGTCGAGCGGTCGGCGCCCGCCGCCTGCTCGCGCAGCTTCTCCAGCCGCTTCCCCGCCCTGGCGAGCTTGTTGTGGGCCTCCTTGATGACCCACTCGCTCAGCGCCTCGCGGGACTGCCCGGCCATGGCGTCGAGTCCGGCCTCCAGCTCGTCGATGGTCTCGGCGAGGTCGAGCGTCTCCTTGGCGTCGGGATTGACCAGGTGCAGCACCTCGCGCTCCACCGTCGGGCGCTCGGCGGGGGAGTCCCACAGCACATGTGTGAGCACCGACAGATCGGTCTCGGCGACCGCCGGGCGGCCGTCCAGGAACGCGGACGCCTGGAGCAGCCCCACCGCCTGCCGCCAGCGCCGGTCGGATGCGATGAGTTCCTTACGGCGCAGGGCGGCCCTCAGGGTGCACACCGCGTCCACGATCGTGTCGGGGACGTCCACGCCCGGGACGGCTTCGGCCACCGCGTGTTGCAGCGCGGCCAGTTCGACCGTGGTCCGTGTCAGCGCTTCCGGGCGGCTGACGGCGGAGCGGACCAGCGCGGCGAAGTTCGAGGGGTCGACCAGATAGCCGACCTCGATGCGCACCAGCAGCCGGTCGTAGATCGCGGCCGAATCCTCTCCGCCGGGCAGTTCGTTGCTCGCCGTGATGGCGCCGATCAGCGGGCAGCGGATCGGCTCGCCGCCGCTCTCGGGGTGATAGATCCGCTCGTTGAGGTAGCCCAGTGTCTCGTTCAGCGCCGCCGTGGAGCACTTGAAGATCTCGTCGATGAACGCGACGTGCGCGGTCGTGGCGCGGCCGTCGTAGACCTGGCGGTACTCACCCCGGGCCAGCGCGGCGACATCGATGGGACCGAACATCCTTGTCGGCGCGGTGAACTTCGACAGCAGGATCTCCCAGTACGCCGCACCCTCGAACCGGCCCGTGATCTCCCGGGCCATCTCGGACTTGGCCGTTCCGGGCGGGCCGAGCACCAACGAGTGCTGCCCGGCCAGCAGTGCCACCATCAGCGTCCGCACGACGTCGGCCCGCTCGTAGAACCGGTCCGACACCTCGTGGCTGATCGCCCGCAGCCTCCTGGCCGTGTCCTGCGCGTCCTGCGCGCCCATACTCGACTCCTCGCCTGTGACGCCGGTCCGTGCGGCAAGTCAATCAGCTCGGCCGCGTCCCTCGGTAAGGGAGTGTCCGGCTGTACGGCTGTACGGGAGTGTCCGGCACCCCCGCGCGACCGGCACCCCCGCGCGACCGGCACTCCCGCGCGACCGGCCCCCCGTGCGACCGGCCCCCCGTGCGACCGGCACCACGGGCCGTTCGCCCGCACAACGGCCGGCCACCGCCGGGCGGGCCCGATGGCGAACGGTCATCCGCCCGGTTCCCCCGCGGGCCGCAGCCAGCCGGCGCGGCCCCAGGACGCCCAGCCGCCGAGGGCGACGCACAGGACGGCCGCCCCGCAGTGGATCGCGGCGTACCGGCCCGCCTCGGCGAGTGCGCCGACCGATACCGTACCGACCGCGCTGCCGAGGAAGAGGGCTCCGGCGAACAGCGAGACGACCAGGGACCGGGCCCGGCAGCACCTCCCACTGTCGATGTCAGTGGTCCCCGCTACCGTCGTCAGTCCTGTGGTGCTCGTGGCGACGAGGAGACCTTGGTGTTGATGGACGGCGACTGGGACGGCCGGGCGGCCGGGATCCGCAAGCTCGTGGACGCGGGCTCCGTGGCCGGTCTCGCTACCGAACTGCACTTCCTGTGGGGCGACGCCGGGGAAGGAGGCGTGGACGAGGAGCGCTGGAACCGGTTGAGGGACGACATACCGGACGACATCCGGGTCCCGCTCCTGCTGCGTCTGACGGAGGGGCTGGAAGAGCAGGCGGTTCACGCGCCGCAGCGCTGCCGTCGTGACGCCTCATTGATCACCTTCCTCGCGCGGGGGCTGTCCGCCGAGCGGTTGACCGACTGGCGCGACCCCCTGCTCGCCCTGGCGTCGGGGAACATGGCCCTGTGGGAGGGGTGGCGGCTGACGTGTCTGGTGGAGGTGGAGCAGGCGGCGGGGCGTGCGCTGCCCGGCTCCCTGGTGGCGGCGGTGCGCCGGACCGCGCTGATCGCGCTGGAACCCGGCGATCTCGTGACCCTCGCGGCGGCGATCCGGGAACCCGCGCTGAACCCCGGCGAGCCCTGGGCGGAGCTGGCCAACACCGACGTGGAACGCTGCGGTGAGCCATGGCGGCCGCTGATCGCCCACGCGCTGACCAGTACGGGGTCCCGGCCCACCCGCACCTGGGAGCGCGCCGGGCAGAGTCTGCTCGACACCGTCGGCGCCGCGCGGGCCCGGGACACGATCGCGTCCTGGCTCGCTCTGGCGGGCGAGCGGCGCACCTGGCCCGTGACCTCCTACCACGGCAAGGGAGTCGGCTGGCTCGAACTCGACCCCTTCAACGCCCGTGCGCTGCGGGGCCTGGCCTCGCTGCTGGCCCTCGCCCCGCCCGATCCGGCGGCCACCGCGGTCCTGGGCACGCTGGTGGAAGCCGCGCTGATCCGGCTCCCGGGCATCGGCCTGCGGTCACCCAAGCTCGCCAGTGCCGCTGTGCACGCGCTGGCCCGGATCGGGGACGACACGGCCGAAGCCGAACTCGACCGGCTGGCCGCCGCGGTGACGTACAAGCCGACCCTGCGGGTTATCGACAAGGCGCTCACCGCGGGGCGGCGGTGACGTCGCGGGAGCCCCGGGGGGTCTCCGAGGTCTCCGGAGCGGGCAGTTCTGAGGCGCGGGTCAGCGCCCCTTGTGCGGGGTGGTGGCACAGGACAGTTCGGGGAACGCGCCCGGTGACGGTTGCGTGTCGCGGCCCAGCAGCTGCTCCGCGAAGAACGTGGCGAGCACCTCGCGTACCAGCGTGATGCCGCGGCCCGGCGGCAGGGTGCCGAAGTTGAACACGCCGTCGGGGTCGTCCGTGTCGCGCAACCCCAGTGGCCCGGCCGGCGTGTCGAAGTCGGTGGCCGACATATGTCCGGCCCCGTCCACCGCGATGTGGCGGCGTGGTCCGCGCAGCCGCGGCCACAGCCGATCCCAGCCGGCCAGTACGCCGGGATCAGCGGGGTCGGGCGGCGTCAGACCGCACAGCAGTACCGGCAGAGCCAGGCCGGTGGAGAGCACCTGGCCGAAGAGGCTGCCGTCGAGCACGGCGACGGCGGTCGGGCCGGAGTCGAACCGCGCCAGTTCCGCCGCCGCCGCGCCGCCCAGGAATGCCCGGCGACCCCGATCCGGGCGGTGTCCAGCGGCCCGCGCCATCCGGAGTCCGGGGCCAGGAGCCGGTCCAGGACGAACCGGAGGTCGGCGACGCGGGTGGCCAGATAGCGGGACTCCAGAGCAGACGGCCGGTGTGTGCGTACTGGCTCGCCACCCGGCTCTTTCCCTTCTCCGACATTGACGGCGCCGTCGATCCAACGTGAAGCACCCGGCGGAAGCGAGCGAATTACCCGGCCGGAACAGGGCCACGTCCGCCCGCTTCCCGCGCGATCGCGTACGGCGAGGGTGTCGCACCCGGCGGATGCCCCCGGCCGGGGACAACGGGGCGAGTACGCCACCGAGGTGCCGGTTCACCCTGGTCGGTAAGCACCCGGCATCCGGCGCACGGGCCTCGCGCGGGACCTCTGCTCGTTCGGTGGCCGGACGCCGTGTGCCGGTCAACGGTCCGGTCGAGCTGCCCGATGGGGCGGGGTATGCGAGGAGCCCGAGGCCGGCATGATCTGCCCGTTCGGGCAGGGTTCGTGGCGAGCCGGCAGCCGGCGCCCCACGCGAGCCGGTCGTGCGCGACGCCCGTGCGCGACGCGGAGACGGGCCGCCGCGGGCGCGTACCTCCCGGTCGGCGGCCGGAATCGTGGTGACACTCCGCTCGGCGGATGCCGGGACACGGAACTGCCCGCCGGTGGACACCGTTCTCGGCGACGGCGGGCCGCCCGTCCGTTCCGGCATGATCGCACCATGACGGACGGCTCAGGAGAAGCACCACAGCCGGAGATACGCGGGCGCGGCGACACGGCGGCACCGGGCGGGGTACGCGTCCCGGCCGGGGGCCGGGACGATACCGGCGGTGCGGACCGGCCGCCCCGCACCGTGCCCGGGATCTTCCGCGACGCGTCGCGGGCGCTCGGGCGCGATCGCCGCGCGCTGTACGGTTTCACGCTGGCCGTGAGCGCGGTGACGGCTCTTCTCGGCCTCGGAGTCCTCGCGTTGGGGTTCCGCCTGGCGTGGGACGCCTTCGAGGACACCCGCCGGGACGCCGAGAGGGCCATCGCCCTTGAGGAACCCCACGGGGGCTACTCGTCCCAGATGGTGGGGCTGTTGGAGGCCGGTGCCGTCGTGGTGGTCCTGCTGCTGGTGCTCGCCGCACTGGTCCTCGCGCTGCTGCACACCGCGCACGCCGTCGCCGTTCCCCGTGCCCGGGCCGAACCCGGAAACCGGCGGCCCGGCGGGCTGTGGCGGCGCACGCTGGCGCTCACCGGTGCCGCCTTCCGGGTGCAGCTGCTGACCGCGGTGTGTGCCGGCGCTCCGGTGCTGCTCGGGGCGTTCGTGTGGGTCGCCGTGGACGTGGGCAAGCTGCCGGGTACCGAGTACGGCGTTTTCAGTTCGCCCGAGGGGCCGCTCGTGCTGGTGGCCCTGGGGCTGCCGATCGTCGCCGGGGCGGCGGGGCTGCTCGTGTACTTCCGCCTCTCCGTGGCCACCGCCGCGCTGGTGAACGAGAACCTGTCGCCGCGTGACGCGCTGCGGCGCTCATGGGCGCTGACCCGGGGCTCGCTCGGGAGGACGGCCGGAGTCTGTCTGCTGCTCGCGGTCACCTCGGTACTGGTGTTCCTCCTGCTCCGGTACGCGGCCGCCCCCGTGGCGCGTCCGGCGGGGCTGGCGATGCTGGAGATCAGCGGTGACAACGTGTTCATCACCGGGGTACTGGTCCTGATCACACCGACGGCGGTGGCTCTCCTGCTGCTGCCGCTGACCGTCATGCCGCCGGTGTGCTCGGCGGTCGCCGTGCTGTACGGGGAACTCGTCCGTGCCTCCCGCCGGGCGGCTTCCCCCGGCGCCGGTCCGCCGCACCGGTAGTGCTGGCTGTACCGCACACCCTCGGGCTGGCTGGATGGATCACGGGACCGGGGCCCGCCATGCTCAAGGAGTTCCCAGAGCAGCCCGATCCACCGAGCCAGGTGGACACCGAGGAGTCAGCGTGTCCGATCGTCCCTCCCCCTCCAGCCAGGACGCCGTCACCGGCCCGTCGCCGTCGAAGCGCCGCCGCCCGCTGCTGATCGGCGCCGCCGTGGCGGCGCTGGGTGCCGTACTCGCGGGCAGTGCGCTCGCCCATGCCGGAACGCCGGACGGTGACGGGTCCGGCCCGGCCGCCGTGCAGGGGCACCCGGACATGCCCCGGGACGCCGTGCGGAAGGGCGCGGAGAGCCTCGTACGCGAGGACGGATTCCCGGGGGTGCTGGCCGCGGTCAAGGGCCGCGACGGGCGCACCCGCGACTACACCGCCGGAGTCGGCGACCTCAGGACGCGGGAGAAGGTGCCGGTGAACGGGCGGGTGCGCGCCGCGAGCAACACCAAGTCGTTCGTCGCCGCGGTCGTCCTGCAACTGGTCGGCGAGGGAAGGGTGAAGCTCGACGAGCCGGTCGAGACCTATCTGCCGGGCCTGGTCCGGGGCAAGGGCTTCGACGGCCACGACATCACCGTACGACAGCTCCTCCAGCACACCAGCGGTCTGCCCGAGTACACCCGGTACATGGAGCAGAACGCCTTCAAGATCCGCGACATCTACCAGGAGCCGCACGACCTGCTCGCCATCGCTTTCGCGCACAAGGCGGACTTCGCGCCCGGCGAGAAGTGGCAGTACAGCAACACCAACTACATCCTGGCGGGCCTGCTCGTCCAGAAGGTCACCGGCCGTCCGGTGGGCGAGGAGATCACCCGGCGGATCATCCGCCCGCTGGGCCTGCGGGACACCTACTGGCCGGTCGCCGGGGACCGAGGCATCAAGGGAGCACACCCCAGGGGATACGACTCACCCGAGCCGGGCGGGAAGCTGCGCGACATCACCCGGCTCGACCCGTCGTGGGGCGGGGCCGCCGGGCAGCTCATCTCGTCGCCCCGCGACCTCAACCGGTTCTTCGGCGCCCTCATCGGCGGCGAGCTGCTGCGCCCCGCCGAGCTGAAGGAGCTGCGCAGGACCGTGCCGACGCAGGGTTCGCTGCCCAACTCCCGTTACGGTCTCGGGGTGTCGACGTCCCCGCTGTCCTGCGGTGGAGAGCTGTGGGGGCACGGCGGTGACATCAACGGCTACGAGACCCGGGGCGGGGTCACCGACGACGGCCGGGCGGTCACCGTCGCCGTGACCGCGCTGCCCGGTGCGGTGGCGAAGACCGAGTCGGAGATGCTGAAAGTCCACCAGCATGTACTGGATCTGACGGACACCGCCGTCTGCGGCCGGTCCTGAGCCGCCGCTCATCGGTGACCCCGGGTGGCCGGCTCCGCACGGGGCGGGCCACCCGGGCCGTAAGCGGTGTCGGTCCCCCGCCGTACGCGTGCCGCCGGTCACCCGGCCGTCCAGGGTGGTGCCGGTCACCCCGTCGTACGGGCGGACCACGTTCCGCGCGGGCCGCCGCCGGACCCCCCCGCCGGGTGGTCCGCCCGGCGCCGTCAGGAGCGGCGGTGGGCGTCGTCCAGGTAGTGCAGTACGGCGGCCACGCGCCGGTCGGTGGGCCCGGCGGGTGGCAGGTCGAGCTTGGCGAAGATGTTGCGGATGTGCTTGTGGACCGCGCCGTCGGTGACGAAGAGCCGTTCGGCGATGGCGGTGTTGCCGAGCCCCTCGGCCATCAGGGCGAGCACCTCGCGCTCCCGGGGGCTCAGACGTTCCAGCCGGAGGTCCGGCCGGGACCGCACCATGAGCTGGGCCACCACGTCCGGGTCGATCGCGGTCCCCCCACCGGCCACCCGGTGCAGGGCCTCAAGGAACTCCTCGACCCGGCCCACCCGTTCCTTGAGCAGATAGCCGAGCCCGCCCCCGCCGTCGACGAGCAGGTCGGTGGCGAACGCCTGCTCGACATAGGCGGACAGGACCAGGACGGCCAGGCCGGGGTGGCGGCGCCGGGCCTCCACGGCGGCGGTGATGCCCTCGACGGTATGGGTCGGCGGCATCCGGACGTCCACGATGGCGACATCGGGCCCGTGCTCGTCCACGGCCGCCAGGAAGGCGTCGGGCGTGGCGGTGGCGGCGACGACGTCGAGGGACTCCGCCCGCAGCAGCAGCACGAGCCCTTCGCGCAGCAGCGGCTCGTCCTCGGCGATCACAATCCGCATGGCAGGGCCGCTTTCAGGGTCGTGGGGCCGCCCGGCGGGCTGGCCAGCTCCAGTGTTCCGTCGTGTGCTTCGGCGCGGCGCCGGATTCCGGTGAGCCCGGTCCCGCCCCGCTCGTCCGCGCCGCCGTGTCCGTCGTCGGTGATCTCGATCAGCAACCGCCTGTCCTCCTGGCGGAGCCGGATCGTGGCGTGCCGGGCCCCGCTGTGCCTGGCGATATTGGTGAGCGCCTCGGCGACCACGAAGTAGGCGGTCGCCTCGACGGACGCGGCGCAGCGGCTCGGCAGGTCGGCGTCGATCCGGCACGGTACCGGGCAGGAGGCCGCGAGCCCGGTGAGGGCGTCGGCGAGGCTGTGTTCGGTCAGGACCGGCGGCAGGATGGTGCGGATCACCGCCCGCAGTTCGGCGAGCGACTGCTCGGCCGCGTCCTGCGCCCGGTCGAGGATCTCGTCGGCGCGGGCGGGGTCGCGGGCCAGCGCGCGCCGTGCCGCGCCGAGCAGCACGGCGACGGCGACGATGCGGTTCTGCGTCCCGTCGTGCAGGGACCGTTCCAGCCGCCGCAGCTCGGCGGCGTGCGCGTCCAGCGCCGCCGCCCGGGTCGCGGTGAGCTGGGCGACGCGCAGCGCGAGGTCGGTCCCGGGGTCGGGGGCCAGCAGCCTGCGCCCCGGCCACGCCTGCAGCCGCGCCATCCCCGGCCCCAGAACCACGGCGAGGGTGAGCCACACCAGGCCCAGCGCGCTCACCGCCAGCGCATCCCGCAGATCGGTCACATGCCAGAACGGCAGCTGCGCCGACGCCTCCTCCGGCGGCATCAGCGGCCACCACAGCGGGAAGGTGGCGTCCCGTACCGCGTTCAGCGGCAGTACCAGACCGATCAGACCCAGAGCCAGGCCCAGGGTGGCATGGCCGGCCAGCCAGCCCAGTTCCCGCCGGACGGCCCGGTCGCCCGCCGCGGCGCGCAGCCGGCGAGGCACCCGCTCCGGGCCGATGATCTCGGGACCCCATCGCGACAGCCGGGCGCGCTCCCGGTCGGCGACCGCGCGCAGGACACGCAGGGCCCTGGGCACCAGAACGAAGCCCACCCCGACCAGGCACAGCACGGTGACGACGACCAGCGTCATCAGCGCGAGCGCGGCCAGTACGGCGGTGCCCAGGCCGCCGACGAGATGTTCCAGCGCGTCCAGAGCGGTACGGGCGCGGCCGGACAGCCACCGCGCGCGGTCCCGGCCCCGCGGTGACGGTTGGTCGGTCGGCATGATCACCCCCTCGGCAGGCGACAATAGGGCCTCGGAGCCGCATGCGTCGGATCAGCGGTCCGAGAGCACCCGGAATCGCCGGGGAAGTCCCGGGGCGTACGGGCGTCGGGTACAGCCTGCTGTACCCGGCTCGTCCGGCTCACTGGATCGCGGGCGGACCGTGGTCATTCGTAGCGTCGTGGGTGTCGCAACCCCGCGCAACGAGGAGCCGCACCGTGTCGTACCCGAACCACGACCCAGACGTCGGCCGCGGCCCGTACCCCGCCGGGGGGCAGGCGGCGTCCGGCGGGCGGCTGCGCCCGGTGCTGTGGCTGCTGCTGGTGATCGGCCTCGCCGGTAATCTCGTGGCCGCGTCGGCCGGTGTGCCCGTGCTCGTCGCGCCCGCGTTCGGTCTTGTCGCCCTCATCAGCATGGTCACACTGATCACTCACCACTACCGCAACCGGCCGCGATGAGCACCGGGCCCGGCCGCGCGCCGGCGGGGGAGCGGCCAGGCGTGACACAGCCTTCCGTCACACCGCCCGCCGTCACACCGCCCGCCGTCACACAGCCTTCCGTCACACCGCCCGCCGTCACACCGCCCGCCGTGACACAGTCCTCTGTCACACCGCCCGCCGTGACACTGACCGGCGTCACCAAGATCTACCTCACTGGCCTCCGCGCACTGAACGATGTCTCCCTGACGGTGGAACGCGGCGCCTTCGTCGCCGTGATGGGCCCGTCAGGGTCGGGCAAGAGCACACTGATGCACTGCGCCGCCGGACTCGACACACCGACCGGCGGACAGTGCTTCATCGAAGGCACCGAGATCGGCGCGATGAACGAGTCCCGGCGCACGGAACTGCGCAGGAAGCACGTCGGCCTCATCTTCCAGTCCTACAACCTCGTACCGTCGCTGAGCCTCATGGACAACATCACCCTGCCGCTCCGGCTCGCCGGGCAGGCACCGGACCACAGTTGGGTGGAGTACCTGATCGAACAGGTGGGGCTGAGCGAGCGGCTGGCCCACCGCCCCGCCGAGCTGTCCGGCGGCCAGCAGCAGCGGGCGGCCATCGCCCGTGCGCTGGTGAACCGGCCCGCCGTGGTGTTCGCCGACGAGCCGACCGGAGCGCTGGACCTGAGCACCGCACGCGATGTGCTCACCCTGCTGCGGAACCTGGTGGACCGCATCGGCCAGACCGTAGTGATGATCACCGACGACCCGGCCGCCGCGTCCCGCGCCGACCGGTCCCTGATCATGGCCGACGGGCGGATCGTGGACACACTGCGGGCGCCGTCGGCCGCCGAACTGGCCCGGCGCATCACCGCACGGGACACCTCGGCAACGCCCGGAACGGAGTAGGCGGGTGCTGCGTCTCGCTCTGCGGATGGCCGACCGCGGGCCCCTGTCCGGCAACCCGAGAGGTCATACGGTGTCGGCGCGGGCGCGTATGTTCATCCGCTCACCCTGCGCCCCGAACAAGGCGAGCCATTCGACGGGGCGGTCCCCCGCGTTGGCGACACCGTGGGGTGTGCGGGTGTCGAACTCGGCGGCGTCGCCTGCGGTGAGGACGAGGTCGTGCTCGCCCAGGGCGAGGAGCAGCCGGCCGGACAGGACGTAGAGCCACTCGTAGCCCTCGTGGGTGCCCTGCTCGGGCCGTGTGGTCAGCGGGGTCGCGGGGGCGGGCAGGATCTGCTTGTAGGCGTGCAGGCCGCCGAGATGGTGGGTCAGCGGAATCCACGTCCTGCCGTGCCTGGTGAAGGGGCGCGGATGGACGCGGGGGTCGCCCGTCCGGGTACCGACCAGCTCGTCCAGGGGCATCGAGTGCGCCTTGGCCAGGGGCAGCAGATGTTTGAGCGACGGCTCGCGCCGTCCGGACTCCAGCCGGGACAGGGTGCTCACGGAGATCCCCGTCTCCTTGCTGAGCCGCGCCAGCGTGGTGCCGCGCGCCCGTCGCAGCGCGCGCAGGCGCGGCCCGAAGGCGTTCAGTGCGTATGCGAAGCCGTCGTCACCCATGCCTCCATTTGCCGTCTCAGCAAACTTCTTTGTCAAACCCGGGGCCTCGCCCACAGTCTCGCTCACCAGGAGGTGGCGTATATGAACGAACAGTCAGCGCAGCACACGGGCGGCCCGCCGGCCGGGAGCGATCAGCGTTTCGACGTGGTGGTGATCGGCGGGGGAGCCGCCGGATTGAGCGGGGCGCTCACCCTGGCCCGGGCCAGGCGATCGGTGGCCGTCATCGACGGCGGCGAGCCGCGCAACGCCCCGGCGGACGCGGTCCACGGCTACCTCGGCCGGGAGGGCACGCCGCCCGGTGAACTGCTGGCGGCCGGACGGGACGAGGTACGGGAGTACGGCGCACAGGTCAGGCCGGGTCATGTCGTCGCCGTCGAGCGGGACACGGCAGGCTTCGCCGTCCGTCTCGCCGACGGCGGTACGGTCCTCGGCAGGCGGCTGCTGGTGGCGACGGGGATGGTCGACGAACTGCCCGAGGTGCCCGGTGTGGCCGAGCGGTGGGGCAAGGACGTTCTGCACTGCCCCTACTGCCACGGATGGGAGGTACGCGACCGGGCGATCGGCATTCTGGCGACCGGCCCCCTCGCGGCCCGCCAGGCTCTGATGTGGCGGCAGTGGAGCGACCACATCACCCTCTACCTGCACACCGCCCCCGAACCGGCCGACGAGGTGTACGAGCAACTGGCCGCCCGTGGCATCGCCGTGGTGGACGGCAAGGTCACCGCACTGGAAGTGGAAGGCGACCGGCTGACCGGTGTGCGCCTGGCCGCCGGCACTGTCGTCCCGTGCCAGGCCCTGGCCGTCGCACCGAGGTTCACCGCACGCGCCGACTTCCTGGCGGGTCTCGGCCTGACACCGGTCGGGCAGGAGATCGCGGGCACGGTGGCCGGCAGCCGTATCCCCGCCGACGCCACAGGCGGGACCTCCGTACCCGGAGTGTGGGTGGCCGGCAACCTCGCCGACATCACCGAGCAGGTCATCGGCTCCGCCGCCGCCGGGCTCCGCGCCGCGTCCGCCATCAATGCCGACCTGATCGCCGAGGAGACCCGCCGCGCCGTCGCCGCCGGAAAGGTCACCGATGCCTTCTCGGCGGACATGGAGCGCCAGGTGTGTGAACGCGTCCTGGGCCACCGGCGCCACGGACTGTGACATCCGCGCCGGGTGAACTGCCGTTCCGCTGACCGCCGACCGCCGACCGCCGACCGCTGACCGCTGACCGCTGTCCGGGCCCCGGGCCAGGCGACTGCCGGACGCACGGCGGCGCAGAGCCCGGGCAACGGTGTCCGGGATCTGACGCTGTGGCGGGTCAGTTGTCAGTTCGACGTGGTGCCCGCGGACTCGGCGGGTCGGGGGGGGGGGGGGGGGGCCCCCCCCCCGGGGGGGGCGGGGGGGCCCCCCCGGGGGGCCGGGGTTGGGCGGGCCCCCACGCCCCCCGCCCCCCCCCCCCCCCAGAA
>NZ_JBSGUP010000003.1:0-44859 GCF_053607985.1 Streptomyces sp. NPDC055078 | reverse complement strand
CCCTCCGTACTCCCCCGCCCACCTCGCCGTACTCCGCGCCCGCCCGCTACTCCTTCTCCTTCTCGCTGCCCTCCGCCGCCGCCGCCTTCTGGGCGATGTCTTCGAGTACGTCACGCGGGTCGCCGTCCGGCTCGACGGCCTTGCCGATGTCCCGTTTGATCTGATCGCTGACGGCGGCCCATGAGGTCCGGCCGACCGGCGGCAGTACGGCGGAGGGCAGTTCGCTCAGGAACTCCTTGAGGTCCGCGTGCTCGGGGTCCGCCGCCATGGCCTCGGACGCGGAGACCGTCACGGGCAGCAGGGCGTTCTGGGCGGCGAAGTCGATGACGTTCTTGTCGGTGTAGAGGAAGTTCAGGAACTTGCCGATCTCGGCCCGGTGGCCGTTCTGCTTGAAGCCCATGACCCAGTCGGCGACGCCGAGGGCGGCCTTCGGCTTGCCGAACCGGCCGGGGGTCGGCACCTTGCCCAGCTCGATCCCGGCGTCCCTCGCGGCCTTCACCAGCGAGGGGTGGCCGTTGAGCATGCCGACCTCACCCGCGGTGAAGGCGGCGAACGCCTCCTTGCGGTTGAGCGTCCCGGGGGCGACGGGGCCGGTGAGCTTGCGGTCGACAAGGTTCTTCTTCACCCACTCGACGGAGGCGATGTTCTCCTCGGAGTCGATGCTGTAGCCGCCGCCGGGTTCGACATAGCCGTTGGTTCCGCCGCTGAGCAGCCACATCATGGTCTCGGCCTGGGCCTCCTCGGGACCGAGGGGCAGCGCGAACGGGTACTTGACGTCGGTGGACTTCTTCAGTTTGTCCGCCGCCGAGCGCAGCTCCGGCCAGGTCTTCGGGCCCTCTTCGACACCGGCTTCGCGGAAGAGCTTCTTGTTGTAGAAGAGCAGCCGGGTGGAGGCGACGAACGGCATCCCGTACTGGACCCGCCGCTGTTCACCGGCGTCGATGAGCGGAAGGAGGAAGTTGGACTGGACAGGGACCGACAGCAGTTGGTCGGCGCTGTAGAGCTTGTCATCGGCGGCGTAGTCGGCGTACGCCCCGATCTGGGCCACATCGGGCGCCTGTCCGGCCTTGACCAGGTCGGCGACCTTGCGGTCGACGTTGGTCCAGGGCTCGATCTGAACATCGACCTTGATGCCCGGGTGCTTCTTCTCGAACTCGGTGACGAGGTCGGCCCAGTACTTCTTGCTGCTCTGGCCGCCGTTGACGTCGTAGTCGGCGGCAATCAGTTTGAGGGTGACGTCGCTGGTCGTGCCGCCCGACTCCCCGCACCCCGCCAGTGCGATCATCGCGCCCAACGCGGCTGTCGCCGCGGTCAGTCTCAAGAAGTGCCGTTGCACAGCTCTTCCCCCACCTTGCAGTTGGCTGAATTGTGTCGATCGTCTCCCGTGACGCCCCCGTCACGTCCCCCCGAGATAAGGAGCGATTTTTCCGCATCGCCCTTCAGAGGTCTACGCCGAGCGGTCTCACTTCTGCAACGTCTGTTCTGTAAGAGGGTTTCATAATGGTTCGCCGGGGATGGCCGGAGATGGCTGAGGATCAGCTGGCCGGCGGTCGTCGCCCGGGTGCGTTCCGCCTGCCCTCCGCCTGCGTTCCGCCTGCCGCGCACGTCCCGGCATACCTGGTGAGGTGCCGGTCCGCCGCCTCTGCCCGCAGCGGAGACCGCCAGAGGTCCAGACCCGTTTCGCCGCGGGGAGATGGAGACCCGGGTGCCGGCGCCCCGCCGGAGGAGCCCGGGGCCGGAGGCCCGGCGAAGCGGTGCCGGGGGTTTGGGACGCGGGGGCCGGGGCAGAGCCCTGGGGAGGCACGGGCCCGGCGCAATGAGTTTGTACGGTTGCGCAACAATCGTGGCTAGTGGACTAGACCTTTCGGCCCTTCTCGCGCCAGACTATCCACGTGAGACACGTCATCGCCCTCGATGTGGGCGGCACCGGCATGAAGGCCGCCCTCGTCGGGGTGGACGGGACCCTCCTCCACGAGGCCCGACGCGCCACGGCACGCGAGCGTGGCCCCGATGCCGTCATCCAGTCCATCCTCGACTTCGCCGACGACCTGCGTACGTACGGACAACAGCACCTCGGCGGGGCCGCCCTCGCCGTCGGAGCCGTCGTCCCCGGAATCATCGACTCCGAGAACGGCATCGCCGTCTACTCCGCCAACCTCGGCTGGCGCGATGTCCCGCTGCGCAAGCTGCTCAGCGACCGGCTCGGCGGCCTCCCCGTCGTCCTGGGACACGACGTCCGTACGGGCGGACTCGCGGAGGGCCGTATCGGCGCCGGCCAGGGCGCCGACCGGTTCCTCTTCGTACCGCTGGGCACCGGCATCGCCGGAGCCATCGGCATCGGCGGCGTCATCGAGGCCGGTGCCCACGGCTACGCGGGCGAGATCGGCCATGTCGTGGTCCGTCCCGACGGGCCGGCCTGCGGCTGCGGCCAGCGCGGCTGTCTGGAGACCCTCGCGTCGGCCGCCGCGGTCACCCGTGCCTGGGCGAGCGCCAGCGGCGACACCGACGCGGACGCGGCGGACTGCGCCAAGGCGGTCGAGTCGGGCGACCCGAGGGCCATCGCGGTGTGGCGGGACGCCGTGGACGCCCTCGCGGCCGGACTGGTCACCGCGCTCACTCTGCTGGACCCCCGCGTACTCATCATCGGTGGCGGTCTCGCCGAAGCAGGGGAAACGTTGTTCACACCCCTCAGGGCCGCTGTCGAGGAGCGAGTCACGTTCCAGAAGCTGCCCTCCATCGTCCCGGCAGCCCTGGGGGACACCGCTGGATGCCTGGGCGCGGGGCTGCTCGCCTGGGATCTGATCGCCACCGACTCGGAGGTAACCGCCTAATGGCCGCACGCGCCGCACTCGCCGATAGCGCCGCACGCGCCGACAGCACGATCCTCACCGGAGCCCGGGTGGTACTGCCGACCGGGACCGTCGAGAACGGGCGGGTGACCGTCGAAGGCACGAAGATCGCCGACGTGTCCCCCGGCGCCGCGCCCGAGGCCGCCGCCACCCGCGATCTCTCCGGCCACTGGATCGTTCCCGGCTTCATCGACATCCACAACCACGGCGGCGGCGGAGCCTCCTTCACGGGCGGCACCGCCGACGACGTCCTGCGGGGCGTCGCCACCCACCGCGAGCACGGTACGACCACCCTCGTGGCGTCCCTGGTCACCGCCGAGATCGACTTCCTGGCCCACCGCGCGGGTGCCCTGTCCGAGCTGGTCCAGCAGGGCGACCTCGCGGGCATCCACTTCGAGGGCCCGTTCATCTCCCCCTGCCGCAAGGGCGCGCACAGCGAGGAGCTGCTGCGCGACCCCGACCCGGCCGAGGTGCGCAAACTGATCGACGCGGCGCACGGCACGGCGAAGATGATGACGCTGGCGACCGAGCTGCCCGGCGGTATCGACTCCGTACGGCTGCTGGCCGAACACGGTGTCATCGCCGCGATCGGGCACACGGACGCGACGTACGAGCAGACCGTCGAGGCCATCGACGCGGGCGCGACGGTGGCGACGCATCTGTTCAACGCGATGCCGGTGCTCGCCCACCGCGCGCCGGGGCCGATCGCCGCGCTGCTGGAGGACGACCGGATCACGGTCGAGCTGATCAACGACGGTACGCATCTGCACCCGGCCGCCCTGGAGCTGGCCTTCCACCGCGCGGGCGCGCACCGGGTCGCGTTCATCACCGACGCCATGGACGCCGCGGGCTTCGGGGACGGCCGCTACCAGCTCGGCCCGCTGGCCGTCGATGTGATCGACGGGGTGGCCCGGCTGACGGAGGGCGGTTCGATCGCCGGCTCGACGCTGACGCTGGACACGG
This sequence comes from Streptomyces sp. NPDC055078, assembly GCF_053607985.1. Classification (NCBI taxonomy): domain Bacteria; kingdom Bacillati; phylum Actinomycetota; class Actinomycetes; order Kitasatosporales; family Streptomycetaceae; genus Streptomyces; species Streptomyces sp. NPDC055078. The sequence continues at coordinate 41,047 of NZ_JBSGUP010000003.1, read as the reverse complement.
CGTTCCGGCGGGCGGCGACGGTCGACCGGCTGCCGGTCGCCGACATCGTCCAGGCGATCTCGGCGAACCCCGCCAAGCTGCTCGGCCTCGACGACCGGGTCGGCTCGCTGGAGGTGGGCAAGGACGCGGACCTGGTGGTCCTGGACGAGGAGTTCAGACTCAGAGGCGTGATGCGCCAGGGCGCCTGGGTGATCGATCCGGGCTAAGGGTTGTCGCGCCTTGTGCGGGCGGGTCCGCCGCCGCGCGAGACCACACGGTGTCGCCGCACGACACAGACGCACCGCACAGACGCACCGCACAAACGCACGACGCAGAGGCACGCACAGCCACACCGCACACCATTTCACCGCACAGTACGAGAAATCAGTGCACGGCGGTTGGCCGGGGGTCTGGGCCAACCGCCCGCTGTTTGGCATGATCAGGACTTGCACGGACTACGGACCCGGCCTGCGGCGATCCGAGGGGGCGCTTCGCGGATGATCCTGACGGTGACGCTCAATACGGCACTGGACATCACCTACCAGGTCCCCGCCCTCGTCCCGCACACCAGCCACCGGGTGAGCGAGGTCCGTGAACGCCCCGGCGGCAAGGGCCTCAATGTCGCCCAGGTGCTGTGCGCGCTCGGCCATGAGGCCGTCGTCACCGGCTTCGCGGGCGGCCCTGCCGGGGCCCTCCTGCGCGAACTCCTCGCACCTCTCGCGCCCCATGACGCGCTCGTCGCCGTCGCCGGGACCACCCGCCGTACCATCGCCGTCGTCGACAGCGCGGGCGGCGACACCACTCAGCTGAACGAGCCGGGCCCCACCGTCGCCCCCGGCGAGTGGGCCGCTTTTCTCGACGTGTACGGGTCACTGCTGCGGGACGCGTCGGCGGTCGCCCTGTGCGGGAGCCTGCCGCCCGGCATCCATGTCGGCGCGTACGCGGAACTCGTCCGCGGGGCCCACACCGCGGGCGTCCCCGTCCTGCTGGACACCAGCGGCGAACCGTTGCGCCGGGGCATCGCCGCCCGCCCCGACCTCATCAAGCCGAACGCCGATGAACTCGCCCGGCTGACCGGCGCCCGCGAGCCCCTGCGCGCGACCCGTGACGCCCGCCGCAGAGGGGCACGCGCCGTCGTCGCCTCACTGGGCCCGGACGGTCTGCTCGCGGCCACTCAGGAGGGCAGCTGGCAGGCCGTGCCACCCGCCCCGGTACGCGGCAACCCGACCGGCGCGGGCGACTCGGCGGTCGCCGCACTGCTCGCGGGTCTGGTGGAGGGCCTGCCCTGGCCGGACCGGCTGGCCCGCGCGGTCGCGCTGTCGGCGGCGACGGTCCTGGCCCCGGCGGCGGGCGAGTTCGACCGTACGGCGTACGACGAACTGCTCCCCGGCGTCACGGTCACGGAACAGCCGGCCGCGGCCTGAGCCGCGCACGTCGGCGGAACGGACAGCGGCGGCGCGCGCAGGTGCGGCTCCGCTTCATCGAGCAGGGCTATCGAGCAGGGCCATCGAGCAGAGCCAGCGAGCAGGCCCCGGGTCGGTCAGCCGTTGTGTCCGGCCTTCAGCCACACCTGGTCGAGCAGCGCCTCGCACTGATTGCCCTGCTCGCAGGACATCTTCAGGTCGTTCTTGCCCGACTTGAGGTCGACAAAGGCGAAGGTGCGCGTCCAGCCCTTCACCCAGTCACCCTCGGACGCCTTCGCGAAGTTCGACATGTTGATGTCGCGAGGGGTTCCGCCGTTGATGGTGAGCGACGTCTTGGCGTCCTTGCCCGGCACGCTGTACGTGATGTACAGCGTGTACGCGCCACCGGACGGTACGTCGACCGACCAGCTCGCGGACCCGCCGACCCCGTTGAACGCCACCGCCAGACCGCCCTCGCCCTTGGCACCCTTGAAGTCCTTGGTCAGCGCGGCGGGCGTCCCGAGCTGGAGGGTCGCCGCGTCCTGCTTGGGCAGTCCTGCCGGGGCATCGGTGCCCTGAGGGCTCGCTCCGTCGCTCGGCGGCGGGGACTGGCCCGCGCTCTGGGTGCCGCTCGGCCCGCTGTCGGGCCCGGCCTTGTCCTTGTTCTTGTCGTCGTCGTTGGTGATCAGCGCCGCGGCGATGCCGAGCACCACGACAGCGACGACGGCGATCGCGCCGATCAGCAGCCCCTTGGTGTTGGGGCCACGGCCGCCGCCGCGGCCACCGCTGTGCGGCGGGGGGACCGGGCGGGTGGGCGGACCGCCGGGGTAGGTCTCGGGGGCCGCGTACTGGGCGTTCGGCTGGCCGTACGCCTGCTGCTGGTGCCCCTGTGCGTATCCCTGCTGCTGCGGGATCTGCTGGCTCTGGCCGTACTGGCGCTCGCCGACCGTCCGCACCTGGTTGTACGAGGTCCGGGGGACGCCGGGCTGCGCGGCGGGGCCCGGGTAGCCGTATCCGCGGCTCTGTCCGGGCGGGGTGGCGCCTGCGGCCTGTCCGTCCTCGTAGAGGTAGCCGAACGGATCGTCGTCCTCGGGCGTGCTCGCGCCGTTGTTCGCGGCCGTCATCCCTGGTCACTCCTCACCATGTCGTCAGCGCTACGCCGAACCATGTCGTCAGCGCTACGCCGACGCGGGCGAGCCTACCCGGTGAGGAGTAACGGAATGGGGGGCGTTGACCCCAATCCCCCCTTCGTCACAAGACCAGAACATGACAGACGCGGGGGTCAGCCGGCCCGCCGGTGAACCTTCGAACGGGACCGCTTCTCGATGTACATCCGCTGGTCGGCGGATTGCAGCACCTCGTCGACCGTCATTCCGCAGCTCGCCCACCCGATGCCGAAACTCGCCCCCACGCGCACCCCCCGGCCGCCCACGCGGATGGGCAGAATGATCGCGTTCCGCAGGCGTACGGCCAGGTCTGCGGCGTCGGCCGCGCCAAGGCCGTCGGCGAGGACGACGAACTCGTCACCCCCGAGCCGGGCGACGGTGTCCCCTTCCCGTACGCCGGTGGTGAGCCGGCGGGCGACCTCGACCAGGACGACATCACCGGTCTGGTGCCCGAACCGGTCGTTGATCGACTTGAAGCCGTCGAGGTCGCAGAAGAGCACCGCGAGCCCCTTCGTACCGTCGTTGACCGCGTCGTCCGGCGCGATGATGTGCACATGGTGATCGAACGCGGTGCCGACGGGACCGAAGTCGAAGCCGTCGGCGTTGAAGAGCGCCCCGGCCTCCGAGTCGTACGCCGTGTCCATGACGTCGGCGGCCTCGACGCCCGCGCCCCGGGTCTCCGGCGGGCGCTCGCACAGCTTGGCGCTGAGCCGCGACCGCAGCTCGGCGCTGTTGGGCAGCCCGGTGAGCGCGTCGTGGGAGGCCCGGTGGGCGAGCGCCAGCTCATGGCGCTTGCGGTCCTCGATGTCCTCGACATGGGTGAGCAGAAAGCGGGGGCCGTCGGCGGTGTCGGCGACGACGGAGTTGCGCAGCGAGACCCAGACGTATGTGCCGTCGCGGCGGCCGAGCCGCAGCTCGGCCCGGCCCCCCTCGGCGGAGGTGCGCAGCAGGGTGCCGACGTCCTCGGGGTGGACCAGATCGGCGAAGGAGTAGCGCCGCATCGCGGAGGCGGGGCGGCCCAGCAGCCTGCACAGGGCGTCATTGGTGCGCAGCAGCCGGCCGTGCTGATCGCCGCCCATCTCGGCTATCGCCATGCCGCTGGGCGCATATTCGAACGCCTGGCGGAATGACTCCTCACTGGCCCGCAGCGCCTGTTGCTCGCGCTCCAGCCGGACGAGTGCCCGCTGCATATTTGCTCTGAGGCGGGCATTGCTGATCGCAATGGCGGACTGGGACGCGTACATCTGGAGGGCTTCCTGCCCCCAGGCGCCCGGACGGCGTCCGTTGCGCGGCCGGTCGACGGAGATGACGCCGAGCAGCTCCCGTCCGCCCCCCGAGCTGTACATGGGCGCGTAGAGCCGGTCCTGCGGGTGCCACTCGTCCTCGAAGCGCGGTTCGGGGCCCTCGGTGTGCCACTGCGGGACATCGTCCTCGATGAGCACCCATCCCTCGGTGTGCGGAATGAACCGCAGCTCCCCCCACGCCTCCCCCATGGAGAGCCGGCGCTCCCAGGAGGAGCGGGAGCCGACGCGCCCGGTTATCAGGGCCTCGGCCGCGGTGCTGCCCGCGAAGGCGGCGACGACGAGATCTCCGTCCGGGCGTACGAGGTTGACACACGCCAGTTCGTATCCGAGCCCTGCCACGATGCCGTCGGCGACGGTCTGGAGCGTGTCGGCCAGGCTGCGGGCGGTGTTGAGGTTCGCGACCACTTTGTGCAGCTGGCGCAGGGTCGCAAGACGGACGTAGGGCTCCGACTCGCTCTCCATGCTCGCTCTCCCCGAGACCTCGACAGCAGACTCCAGGTTTGTCTTCGGCCTTCTGGTGCGGTCTTCTCGTTGCCGTATCCCGGCCACTGAATCACAGTGAGCTGTCCCCTCGGTACACAGGGTCAACAATTACCGTACTCTGTGACTCAAGTCACATCAGCATATGAAGGGTTGCGGCCACGGGTGGATGTGCGCTTGGCGCTTACCAGCGTTCCCCGAACGCAAATCCGGCCGATTTCGACCCCCGCGTCCGCCGTATGGGCATGCGTTTGTACGGGTGTTTGTACGGGCATTGCCGCAGCCGGCTGCGGCCGTCCGGAAGGGTCCGACCGGTGCTGGTCCTAGGACTTTCGCCGGTCCCGGCGCCCGATGCGGACCCCGAGCGCACGCGGCTACGGTTAGTTGTGTGCTGCATACGCCTCTCGACTCCGGTCCGGATTCCGCCAGTCTCATCCCCCATGCTGAGGGGGTGAGCAACGAGGAGTTCCGCGCCGCCATGTCCAGGCTGGCCGCCGGGGTGGTCCTGGTGACCGCGCACGACCCCGACTACGGCCCGCACGGCGAGGACGTCGGCATGACGGCGACGGCGTTCGTCTCGGTGTCACTGGACCCTCCCCTGGTGATGGTCAGTCTGCGCAACGGTTCCCGGATGGACGATCTGCTGGCCGAGGAGCCCCTGTGGGGCGTCTCGGTGCTCTCCGAGAGCCAGCGGCACATCGCGGGCCGCTTCGCCATGAAGGGCCGGATCAGCGACCGGCTCCTCTTCGAGGACATCCCCTACACCCGGGGCACGGTGAGCGGCACCCTGCTCGTCGGCGGAGCCCTCGCGACCCTGGAGTGCCGGACCGAGCAGAAGGTCCTCGCCGGTGATCACACCCTGGTGATCGGGCGGGTGCTGTCGGCGAGGCTGCCGTCGGGGGAGGGCGGCCCGCTGCTGTATTTCCGCGGGCGGTACCGCCAGTTGGGCTGAGCCGCCCGAGCAGGTGGGCTGCACCGGCCGAGCAGGTGGGCTGAGCCGCGCGAGCCGTCCGGCCGTCGGGCTGAACGCCCCGGGCCGTCAGGCCCTCCGCCTGACCCCCCGGGCCGTCAGACCGGCCGGCCGAACGCCCGGGGCCATCAGGTCCAGTCGCGGCCCGAGCGGCCCCGCTTGGTCTCAGCCCGCTGCTTCTTCTGCCGCAGCCTGCGCTCGTTGATCCCGCGCGGAATCCTCCTCGCCCGCCTCGGCTTCGGCGGCGGAGCCGTCGCCTCCGCCAGCAGTGAGGCCAGCCGGACCGCCGCCGTCTCGCGGTTGCGCCACTGCGAGCGGTGCTCCGACGCCCGTACGGCGATCACTCCGCCCACCAGCCGCCCCGCGAGCCGCTCCAGCGCGCGCTCTTTCCAGACGTCGGGCATCGCATCGGTCTTCGCGAGGTCGAAGCGCAGCTCCACCTGGGAGTCGCTGGTGTTCACATGCTGCCCTCCCGGACCGGACGACCTGGAGAAACGCCAGATCAGCTCGGCCTCCGGCAGGGAGACCGAACCGCGGATGACATAGGGCCCGGACATGTGTCCATCGTCCCGTGCCACGGCCACTTCCGTCACCCGGATTTCAGCGAAACCAGCGAAACCAGCGAGACCAGCAGGACCAACGGGACCAGCGGGACCAACGAGACCCGCCGCAACCGAGGTAACCGGCGGTTCATTCAGCACAAAGAGCCACCAAGCACCATGAAACCCTTCGCGGAGGGCACGGAGATAAGCGGAAGAACACGGAATCGTAGGGAACCTGCCGGTCCCCTGTCTGCGTTATGAGGGGTACCGGTAGCGTCGGCAGGGCTCGACACCCGCACCACCCGATCACGAAGGGGACTTCCCAATGGCAGTAAGCCTGACCAAGGGCGGCAACGTCTCGCTCACCAAGGAGGCACCGGGCCTTACCGCCGTCACGGTCGGCCTCGGCTGGGACGTCCGCACCACCACCGGCACGGACTTCGACCTCGACGCCTCCGCGATCGGTGTGAACCCCGCGGGGAAGGTCGCGTCCGACGCCCATTTCATCTTCTTCAACAACCGGGCGACCCCGGACCAGACCATCGTCCACACCGGTGACAACCGCACCGGCGAGGGCGGCGGCGACGACGAGCAGATCAATGTGAACCTCGCCGCGCTGCCCGCCGATGTCGACAAGATCGTCTTCCCGGTCTCGATCTACGACGCGGTCACCCGCTCGCAGAACTTCGGCCAGGTGCGGAACGCGTACATCCGTATCGTCAATCAGGCAGGCGGCGCCGAGATCGCGCGCTACGACCTGAGCGAGGACGCGGCCGTCGAGACCGCGATGGTCTTCGGTGAGCTGTACCGCAATGGCGCGGAGTGGAAGTTCCGCGCGGTCGGCCAGGGCTATGCGGCCGGCCTGGAGGGCATCGCCCGCGACTTCGGGGTCAACCTCTGACACCGGTCGTCCGCTCAGCGGGAAGCCCCTCAAGGCAATCTTGGGGGGCTTCCCGCTTGTCCGGGTCTCAGGGCGCGGGTCTCAGGGCGCGGGTCTCAGGGGCGCGGATCTCAGGGGCGCGGCGGCCTGTCCTTCCCGTACAGCCAGGTCTCCCACACCGCGCCGAGATCCCTGCCCGTCGCCCTCTCGGCGTAGGCGGTGAAGTCGCGGGTGGAGGCGTTGCCGTGCCGGTGCTCCTTCGCCCATCCCTTCAGCAGCGCGAAGAACGCCGGGTCGCCGACCGACTCGCGGACCCGGTGCAGGACCATCGCGCCCCGCCCGTACACGGGGGCGTCGGAGACCTTGGCGGCGGAGGGCGGATCGGCGGGCGGGAAAGCCCAGTTGGCCTCCTCGTCGAAGGCTTCGCCGAAGCTCTCCCGTACGGGCACGCCGTCGAAGTCCGCCGCCCACAGCCACTCCGCGTAGGTGGCGAACCCCTCGTTGAGCCATATGTCCCGCCAGCTCTCGGGGGTCACGGAGTTGCCGTACCACTGGTGGGCGATCTCATGGACGAGGGTGTCCAGGGTGAAGTACTCGACGGGGAAGACGGGCCGGTTCTGGGTCTCCAGGGCATAACCGACCTCGCCGTCGGGGACGACGATCGCGCCGATGGAGGAGAAGGGGTACGGGCCGAACCTCCCCGCCGCCCAGGTCATGATCCCGGGGATACGGCCGGTCAGCCTCGCCTTCGCCGCGGGCACCGAGGGATCGACGGCGCTGACGACCGGGAGTCCGTCCCCGGTCCGGGCGGTCGTCATGCGGTACGCGCCGATCGCGAGCGTCGCGAGATAGGACGCCATCGGCTCCGTCGTACGCCAGCGGAAGGTGGTACGGCCGCCTCGCGTGGTCCGTTTCGCCAACTCGCCGTTGGAGACGGCCGTCAGTCCCTGAGGGACGGTGACCGCGATGTCGTACGTGGCCTTGTCGCCCGGGTGGTGACTGCCCGGGAACCAGGCCATCGATCCGGCGGGTTCGCCGACCGCGAGCGCGCCGTCCCCGGTCGGCAGCCAGCCCTCCTCGGCGCCGTCGGCGTCGGTGATCGTGCGCGGGGTACCGGAGTAGCGGACGACGGTACGGAAGAAGCCGCCCCGTCCGACCTCGCGGCGGGGGCGTACGGTCAACTCGTCACCGGCCCGGTTGGCGCCGGCCCGGTCCCCGTCGACGGTGACCTCGGCCACGTCCATCCGGTGCAGATCGAGGTTGAAGGCGCTGAGGTCCTGGGTGGCGCGGGCGAGGATCTCGGCGGTGCCTTCGAGCCGGCGCTCCCCGGGGTCGTACTCCAGGGTCAGCAGATAGTGCCGTACGTCGTATCCGCCGTTGCCGAGCCGGGGGAACAGCGGGTCGCGCACCCCGGCCGCCCCCGGCTTGCCCCGTACACCCCCCGACCCACCGGAGGCGAGGCCGCCGGTGCACCCTGCGAGGAGCAGCAGCGCGACGGCGGGTGCGAGCAGGCGAAGGGCGTGCGTACGGAGGAGAGGTGGTGTACGGGGCCGTTCCACGCACCGATCCTAGGGCCGGGCGGGGGCGGGAGGCGGGTGCCTGGGGGCTGGGCGGGGCCACCCGGCTGACCCCGGCGGGCCAACGGGGTCAGCCGAGGTGAGCCGGGGTGAGCCGGGCCGACGGGTTGAGCGCGGTGCCGGTTCAGCGGGTTCAGGGGGTTCAACCGGCTCAGCCAGTTCAGCCGACTCAGCCGGTTCAGCGGGCGAGAGCCGCCGCGCCCGCCTTCGCGAACTCCTCGTCCTGCGCACCGCTCGGCGCGCCCGCGACCCCGATGCCCGCGATCGGGGCGCCCTTGACCTGGACGGGGGTGCCGCCGCCGAGGAAGAGGGTGCCCGGGATGTCCTTCAGGTTCGGGGCCGCGTCAAGGCGCTTGACCAGCTGGGACGTGGGGGCGTTCCAGGAGACGGCCGTGAACGCCTTCTGCTCGGCCGACTCGTAGGACTGCGGGCCCGCGCCATCGCCCCTCAGGGTGACGATGGTGTTGCCGTTACGGTCCACGACGGCGACGCTGACCCGCTGCCCGGCCCGCTCGGCCGCGTCCAGGGTGGCCTGCGCGGCCCTCGACGCCGCGTCGACCGTGAGATGGGTGGACTGCTGAAGATGGCGGTTCGACGTGTCGCCCTTGACCGCGGCACGCGACTCGGCGGCGGGCGCGGAGGCACTGGCGGACACGGCTCCGAAGGCGCCCGCGCCGAGCGCGGCGGCGGCGACGGCACCGGTGAGGACGCGGGTGCGGATCGAAATCTTCTTCATGGTCACTTCTCTTCTGCTGGATTCATTGCGGGACCTTCCTCCATCGATCCTCGGCCGGTACGGCGATGGCACGGTTCGGCGTACCGGCTGCTCCGCGAAGGCATCATGGATGAGGCCCGGGTCAGCCGATCGGTTGATGCGTGGATGGCCCCCGGGGTCCACCATTCAAGAGAAGGACCAGCTCAGGGGCTCGGGCGGCCCGGCGCAGCGGAGGCCCCGGGGCCTCCGGGCACACCAGGGCCTCAGGACCCAGCCGCCGGCCCGCCAAGCCCCACAGACGCACAGCCCCACCGACGCACCGACGCACCGACGCACCGACGCACCAGGAGAGCAGCCCCATGTCCGACACCTTGCGCACCCGGGCCGCGGACCGGGACACGCGGTGGCTGGACACGGTGATGAACACGGCGTTCATCGCGCTCCTCGCGGGCTCGCTCCTGCGCTATCTCATCAACCACCCGGAGAGCCCCCGGCTGCCCTGGGTCATCGGGCTGAGCATCGCCCTCGCCGTCCTTCAGCTCGCCGGTCACCGACTGCCCGGCGTCCGTGACAGACGTGACAGACATGACAGCCGGGGCGACCGGGACAGCCGGGACGACAGGAGCGGCGGCCATGGCGAGCGGGTCCGGCTCGGGCTCGTCGTCGGCTGCTGGGTCGTGATCGTGCTGCTCGCGCCGAGTTTCGCCTGGTGTGCCGTGCCGCTGATCTACACCGGGCTGCGGTCCCTGCCCACCCGGGCGGCCGTCACCCTCGTCGCCGTCCTCTGCGCCCTGGTCATGATCGCGGAGTGGCGGCTGCGGGACGGGGTCGACCCCAATCTGTTCCTGGTGCCGCCCGCCGTCGCCGTACTCGCCACGACGGTCTTCATCCATATGCGCCGCCAAGCCGACCGGCTCCGGTCGCTGGTCGACGATCTGATCCGTACCCGCAGGGAACTGGCGGCCACCGAACGGCGCGAAGGCACCCTCGCCGAGCGCCAGCGGCTGTCCATGGAGATCCACGACACCCTCGCCCAGAGCCTGTCCAGCCAGCAGATGCTGCTCCAGGCCGCCGAGCGCACCTGGGACAGCGACCCGGGGGCCGCCCGGGGCCATGTCCGTACGGCCGAGTCCATCGCCGAACGCAGCCTCGCCGAGGCCCGGCGCTTCGTCCACGATCTCGCCCCGGCGGAGCTGGCGGAGGGCGGCGGCCTGGCCGAGGCCCTGCGCACCCTCGCCGAGCGGGAGTCCACCGACGCCCTGCGGATCCGCTTCCATCTGGACGGCTCGCCCGCGCCACTGCCCGACCGGGTCCAGTCCGCCCTGCTGCGGATCGCCCAGGGCGCCCTGGCGAACGTACGCGAGCACTCGGGCGCGACCACCGCCGCGCTCACCCTCAGCCATCTGGACGACCAGGTGGTGCTGGACATCGCGGACGACGGCACCGGCTTCGTCCCCACCGAGTCCGCCCCCGGTGTACGGGGACACGGCCTGGCGGCGGCGCGGGCCCGGCTGCGGCAGTTCGGCGGCGATCTGACGATCGAGTCGGCGCCCGGCGAGGGCACCGTCGTATCCGCCGCGATCCCCCTTACGGAGCACCCATGACCGCCGTACGCATCCTGCTCTGCGACGACCACGCCGTCGTACGCGCCGGTCTGCTCGCCCTGCTCGGCAGCGAACCGGATATCGAGGTCGTCGGAGAGGCGGGCAGCGGCGAGGAAGCGGTCGCGATGGCGGCGAAGCTGCGGCCCGACGTCGTCCTGATGGACCTCCAGCTCGGCGCGGGCATCGACGGCGTCGAGGCGACCCGGCGGATCACCGCACCCGGCGTCCATGTCCTCGTCCTCACGACCTACGACACGGACGCGGACATCACCCGCGCCATCGAGGCGGGCGCGACCGGCTATCTCCTCAAGGCCGAGCGCCCGGAGGAACTCTTCACCGCGATCCGCTCGGCCGCCCAGGGCCGCCCCGCCCTCTCCGCCCCGGTGGCGAGCCGGGTGATGGACCGGATGCGGGGCACGGGCCGGCCGACGCTGACCGAACGCGAGCGGGACATCCTGGGCCAGTTGGCGCGGGGCCTGGGGAACCGGGAGATCGCGCGGGCGCTGTTCATCAGCGAGGCGACGGTGAAGACCCATCTGGGCCGGATCTACGCGAAGCTGGGAGTGGACACGAGGGCGGGCGCGGTGTCGGTGGCCAAGGAACAACGCCTCCTCCCCTGACCCCCTCCTGACTCCCCGTGGCATTCGTTGACGAGCCGCCGCGCCCTGGGACCCGTCCGGCAGGTCGCCGAACGGGTCGCTGTCCGGTCGTCAGGGTTGTGCGGGGTGGATCTCGTCTTCCCATTGCGGGCCGTGGTCGTAGACGAGGACGGCGCAGGGCGGGCAGGCGTAGAGGGTGTGTCCGCTGCCGCTCTGGGTCTGGATCCACCGGATGGGGACGGGTGCGCCGGTGGGGTGTCCGCACACGGTGACAGTGAGTCGTGTGTCGGGGGCTGTGGTGGTGATGGCGTCGCGTGTCATGCGGGCACCCCCGCGCGGGCCTGGTGGACGCCGTCGGCGATGTACGGGTAGTCGTATCCGTGCTCTGCCCAGGCGGTGGCGAAGTAGCGTTCGCGGCGTACGGGGGTGAGTGTCAGGGTTTCCTCTGCCCGGAAGATCGCCCGGGCCTCTTCCGCGCTCGGTCCGGTCCACGGCCGGGACCACGGGTTGACGAGGGCGGGCTGCTGGGCGAGGTACTCGGCGGTGTGCCGTCCGGGACGGGTGCGGCGCGTCAACGGGAAATGGTGCAGCACCCATACGAGGGCGCGGACGATACGATCACACATACGTCGTTCAGCTCCTTTGCAAGCTGTTCGTCGGAGCCCCGGCAGTGCCGTTACAGCGGCCTGTCGGGGCGTTTCGGTTGTTGCGGGGGCAGCGGGTTCTATCGGCGGGCGTGGTCGAGTACTTCGGCGCCGGAGAGCGGGCAGCGGGTGCCGGTGGCGTAGTCGTGGTGGTCGTGGATGCGGTCGCGGGTGACGGGTGTGAGGCGTCCGCAGAGGATGTGCGGGCAGCGCATGGCGTCGATGGCCCCCTGGTCGTCCCGGCGGACGAAGTGCAGGTAGTGCATGGCGTACATGCCTGGCATCTCTGGCATGGTCAGCGCGCCTGGGGGCGGTGCCAGCGGATGATCGCCGCGGCCCGGTGGTCCCGGCGCGGGAAGCCCCACGCGTCGAACCGTCCGGTCAGCCACTTGTCGTCCACGTCATAGGCGTGGGCGATCGCCCTCAGGGACGACCCCTCCCGGTACCTGGCGATCACCTGCTCCCGTTCGGCGAACACTCTGTTCCGCCCTGCCTCCAACTGAGCCCTACCGCGTACCACTTGCTCCTCCTTCGCGTTCGCTGTGCTGGTGTGGCCCGCCCCGGCCGCCGTGTGGTCGTCAGCCGACCGGAGCGGGAGTCCTGCGTGCGACGCCTGGTCGCTGGTTCACTCGCCTGCGGTGCGTGGCCAGGAGGTGCCGGTGTATTCGTGGTGGTGGTCGTCCTCATGGCCCGGGGGCTGGGTGCAGAAGATCTTCCGGGCCTCGGGGCGGAGTGCTCCGCACAGGAAGTCCACGGTCAGACGTTCCACAGCGCCTCCCTGGGAGTGGTGTCGGTGAGGGCGATGAGTCCGCGCTGTTCGCGGCACGGGGCACACGCGGTCTGCGGGTACGGGGGTCCGGAGGCGCGCTCGATCAGGTGGATGATGCGGGCTGTTCCGGAAGGGCCGCCGTGCCAGTGGCACCAGCCGGACCGGACCGGGAGCACGGGGACCGGGGTCCGGGCGCGGCCCTTGCAGCGGCGGCAGGCGCACGGCGGGTACGCGGACGACCGTGCGGGCTCGATGGGCATGCCGGGACCCTGCGGATCGCCGACGACCACCTGCGGAGACACCGGGTGCCGGGTCCCGTCTGGGCTCAGCCGGTACACGCTCATCGTCATCACGGGCTCACTCCTCCGTCTCTGTGATCGGCGTACGACAGAACGTAGGGTGAGGTACAACACAGGTAAGCACGCAAAGTGCGTGCCTCGGGGGGAGTGCGCTGTGGACACTGGTCGAATCGGACGGCGGATCGCCTACTGGCGAGACCGCCGAGGACTCACCCAGACCGACTTCGGCCGCCTGATGGGCCAGACCAAGCGGTGGGTGCAGGACATCGAGGGCGGGAAACGCCAGACCGACCCTCGGCTCTCCGTCCTGGTACGCGCGGCCGAAGTCCTGCGCATCCCTCTGGAGCAACTGTTGTCCGACAGCCTGCCCAACCCTCCATCTGCGGGCCCTCCGGCTCCTCCTGAAGTACAGCAGGTAGTCGATGCCCTCTACGGCAGCGCGCCAGATGACCGGCTGGTCCCCTCACCAGCGGCGCTCCAGCAGCGGCTCGTCTACTGCTGCGAGGCGTTCCAGGCATGCCACTTCGGTGCGCTCGCGCGGGATCTGCCGGGCCTGATCCTGGACGCCGAGCGGGCCGCCCACACCGCACCCGCAGGCCGGGCAGCCGAGGCGCGCGGCACGCTGTCGCGGGTCTACCAGTTGGTGACCTCGTATCTGCACAAGTACGGGCAGGCCGCGTCATCCCAGGCCGCGCTGGCCGCAGACCGGGCGCTGGCCGCGGCGGAGCGGTCGGGGGACCCCGTACAGATAGGGGCGGCGGCGAGACGGGTGACGAAGAGCCTGGTCTACCAGCACCGCGCCGAGGCAGCCGTCGAGTTCTCGACTGCGGCTGCCCGACGCCTCGCAGCGGATCTGACGGACCGTGGGCCGCTGGGACTGTCCACGCTCGGCATGCTGTACCTGTCGGCCGCGCTTGCAGCCTCGTCGCAGGAGCGCACGACCGATCGGGTGCGAACTGCGTCTGGGCTGGTGGATGAAGCGGAAGAGGTGGCGAATCGGCAGGGCGGTGACCGCGATGAGGACTGGACGACGTTCGGCCCGACGAACATCGTCCTGCACCGGACGGACATGCTCGTCCGCTTTGAGGACGGCTGGTCCGCCATGGAAGCGGCCGACGCACTCGCTCCGGAATCGGTTCATGCCCTGAGCCGGGAACGCAGAGTCGGACTGCACATTTCGAAGGCACGCGCCGCGCTCTTGACACGGTGTCAGGACCAGGCTGCGGAGGAGCTACTGAAGGCCCATGAGCTTGCACCGGAAGAGGTAGAAGGCAGGCCCGACGCTGTAACCCTGGTGAAAGATGTCGTGCGTGCTACCGCTTTGCCCAGCAGCCGGTTGCGTTCGCTGGCGGCCCGGTGTGGACTCCGCGCATGACGACCCGAGTTCTCTATCTGATCGCTTGCGCGGCGGGCCCGACGCAGCACATCAAGACCGGGGTGCGCGCCGCGCAGGAAGCGGACTGGGACGTGTGTCTCATCTTGACGCCTTCTGCGGCCCGTTGGTGGAACGACCGTTTCGGCGATCTGGAGGCACTCACCGGGCACCCGGTGCGGTCGCAGTACAAGCTGCCGGACGAAGGTGACGCGCTCCCTAAGGCGGATGCCATGCTGGTCGCGCCGCTGAGCTGCACCAGCCTGAACAAGTGGGGCGCGGGCATCGCCGACACCCTGGCCATCGGCCTGGTGTCGGAAGGCGTGAACATGGGGGTGCCGGTGGTGGCGATGCCGTACTTCAACCAGGCACAGGCCCGGCAACCGGCGGTCGCGCGCAGCATCGTCGACCTGCGGACGCAGGGCGTGAGGTATCTGGACGGCCCGGACGGCTACCAGCCGCATCCGCCCAAGCAGGGCGACTCCTCGGGGTTCCCATGGGCCGCCGCGCTGGCTGCGGTCGAGGCCGCGCTGAATGAGCAGGTCTGCCCCGGCGGATAGCTTGCCCTGTGCGGGTGCAGCTCGGCGCGCTCTACCCGTACACCGTGGGCCACAGCGCATCGCGGCCCGTACGTGAGGCACGGGACACTATCCGCGATCTACTGTCGAACTGAGGGATCTCGTATGACAACACTGGCCGTGACCGGGCACATGGACCTCACCGACGACAGCGTGCCTCTGGTCAGGGCGGCCCTCGCCGAACTGCTCCAGCCCTACGGGCCGGACCTCGTCGGCGTCTCCTGTATCGCTGCCGGATCAGACAGCCTGTTCGCCGAGGCAGTGCTCGACGCCGGTGGCCGACTGGTCGTGGTCATCCCGTCCGAGGACTACCGGCAGGCGAAGGTCAAGCCTGACCACGCGGACCTCTTCGACCGCCTGCAAGCGGAGGCGGGCGAGGTGATCGTCATGCCGTACGAGACCGCCAACCGGCAGGCGTACGAAGCCGCGAACAACGTCCTCCTGCAACGGGCCGACCGCATGGTCGCGGTGTGGAACGGCTCCCCGCCCTCAGGGAAGGGCGGCGGCACCGCCGATGTGGTCGTCGACGCGCAGGCGGCCGGTATCCCGGTCGATGTGATCTGGCCCGAGGGAGCCGCCCGCAAGCCCTGACAGCGACCATGGGCTGTCGCGCTGGCTGCGGTCGAGGCAGCGCTGAGGTCTCAACGATGAAGACGCGCGGGTCCGGTACAGCGTGCTGCCCGGACCCGCGCTCATCGGACCGTCATCGGACCGTCAGCGGACCATCAGCGCGAAGACCCCCCAGCCGAGGTATTCACGCTGGTACCGCGTGTAGCGGACGGGATCGGTGGTGAGTTCGGACCGCACCTCGTCGGCCAGCTCGTCATCGGGATGACCGTCGAGCCAGCGGCGGAGGTTGAGCCACTGGGCCGCCTGGTACCGGTCCCAGCTGTCCTGATCGGCCAGCACCATTTCCACGATGTCGTAGCCGAACTCACCGAACTGCCCGATCAGTTCAGGCAGTACCAGGAAGTCGTCCTTGCCGCCGGCGAGGCAGGCTCTGGCGGTTTCCTGGTCCGGCACTTCCTGACGCCAGTACGGCTCGCCGATCAGCATCAGGCCGCCGGGGCGGAGACTCCTGCCCAGCAGCTCGGCGGTGCCGGCCCAGCCGCCCCCGATCCAGGTGGCGCCGAGGCACGCGGCGAGATCGACCGGCTCGTCCGCGACGTAGCCGGAGGCGTCGCCGTGGACGAAGGTGACCCGGTCGGCGACGCCGAGTTCAGCGGCACGGGCGCGGGCCTTCTCGGTGAACACCGTGCTGATGTCTATCCCGGTTCCGGTGATGCGGTGGTCACGGGCCCAGGTGCACAGCATCTCGCCCGATCCGCTGGCGAGGTCGAGCACGCGCGTCCCGGGAGCCAGGTGCAGTGCCTGGCCCAGGGCGGCGAGCTTGTCAGGGGTGAACGGGTTGTGGACGCGGTGGCTGCTTTCGCGAAGGGTGAAGATGCGTGGAAGATCCACGAGAGATGTTCCTTCGGTTTGATGAGGTCATGGCGTTTGCGGGGGACAGCCGGCCGGAGTCGGCGGTCGTTGCTCGGACCGTCATCACATACACCTCGTTCGAACGCATGGATCTTGAACCCGGCAACGATAAGCCTCCCGGATTGACATCTCCACCGATTTACCGGCTCTTCGCGTGGGGTGTGTGGAGGTGAAGGTGGGGCGTTGATGAGCCCTGTCCGATCGATCTTTGTCGCCGACGATGAGTTTCCGCGCCCGCCTCCGTCTTGCTGATGAACACCAAGGAGCGGAGGCATGGGATGAGCGAGACCACGCGCATCACACAGGTGGCCACGGTCGGGATTCACGTCGCCGACCAGCGGAAGGCAACCGAGTTCTACGTCGGCGAACTCGGCTTCGAGATACGCCGGGACGTGCCGTTCGGCGACGGGCGCTGGATCGAGGTGGCACCGCCCGGGGCGACGACGACCATTGCGCTCGTGCCCGAAGGGGTCCCGGCCGGCATCCGGCTGACGACCCGGGATGCCGGCGCCGATCACACGGACCTGCTCGCACGCGGCGTCGACGCGGATGCGGAGGTCCTGCGGATGGGGCCCGCGGTGCCGCCGATGTTCGCTGTGCGTGACCCGGACGGCAACAGCCTCATTCTCATTGAAAACTCCGAGGGCTCCGACAGCTCCGAAGGCTCCTGAAGCTCCTGAAGCCCCTGAATCTCCGGAAGTTCCTGAACAGGTGGTATCCATGCTGGACAAGCAGTTCACCGCGACCCTGCGGAAGAGCCCGAGCGACGGCGGCTGGATCTACGTCGTGTGGCCCGAGTCGGCCGAGTTCTTCGGCACCCGTGGCCTGGTGAAGGTCCGGGGCACGATCGACGGTCATCCGTTCCGGAGTGCGTTCATGGCCCTGGGAGACGGCACCCACAAGCTGCCGGTGAAGGCGGAGGTGCGCAAGGCGATCGGCAAGGAGGAAGGGGACACCGTGACCGTCCGCTTGGAGGAGCGGCTGAGCGCCTGACATCCGGAACTCTCGCCTTGTCGTGATGGGGCACGCCGTCCGGGCTCAGCTCCCGGCCGGTGCGACCCGGCAGGTGCGCCCCGGCCGGTGCGGGCCTCCCGGGGAGCCGAGCGATTCCGGGCGGCGCCCGGGGCGTGACACCATCGGGCGCGTGCTCGACATCGGCTACTCACTCTCACGGCGCTTTCCGGACCCCCCGCAGACCGACTACCGCCACGCGGACACCCACGCCCTGCGCCACGACCTCTTCTGCGGCGATGTGTATCTCGCCGACACCAAGGAGGACCGTGAGCTGTCCACAGTCTGGGGGTGGGTCCCGGTGCTCGACTTCGCCTGGGCGCTGTGCGACATCGTCGAGCGGGTCGACCAGAGCCCGCTGGGCAGCCGGGCCGCCACCCCGCAGCGCGCGGAGCTGGACTTCACGGAGTCGGCGGACCGGATGCGGTTCGAGCGGCGGTTCGGGTGGGTGGAGGTGGAGGCGGACTGGATGCCGAGGGAGGAGCCGCCGCTCACCTTCGGCCATGGGGAGCTGCGCCGGGAGGCGCGGGACTTTCTGCACGATGTGATCGCGGATCTGACCGATATGCACGAGGGCCTCGCGGACAACCCGGTGATCTGGGACCTCCAGGCCCGCTTCCCCCGTACCTGAATCTGAACCTGAACCCGAATCTGAACCTGAACCTGACGCACCGGACCCCGGCGCCATAAGCCCCGGGTAAGCCGGACCCCAGAACCCTGACCCGGTGCACCCGGTGCACCCGGTGACCCTGGCCCCGGCGGCCCCTGCCCCCGGCGCCGGGTGCCACGCGTCACCCACCCGCCCCGCGCGGGATGTCACAAACCGGCACCTCGCGATCGTCCCTTCCCTGAGAGCGGCTCCCAGCGAGCCCCCAGAGCCCCACGAGGGGCCAGGAGGGAAGGACAGCCATGCACGACACCACCGTCACCGTCATCGGCGGCGGCTTCGCCGGACTGACCGCGGCCGTCACCGCCGCCGAGTCGGGTGCCGCGGTGACGCTGTACGAGGCGCACCACACGCTCGGCGGCCGGGCCCGTACCGCCGAGGGGCCGTATCAGACGAACGACGGGCCGCATGCCCTGTACTTCCGGGGCCCCCACTGGACCTGGCTCAAGCAGCGGAAGCTCATCGGGCCGCTGGCGGCGATCCCGCCGCTGGAGGGGATGCGGTTCCGGTTCCGGCGGGACGGCGGGCTGCGGAAGGTGCCGCCGCTCGGGGTGTTCCGGCTGGGGCGGCGGAAGGCGGCGGACGCGCCGGTCGACCGCGACTTCCTCGGCTGGGCGACGGAGCAGGTGGGCGAGCGGGCCGCGCGGGCGGCGGCGCACTACATGGCGGTCGCGCTGTTCCACCACGACCCGGGCTCGCTGTCCGCGGCATTCGTCCAGGAACGGCTCCGCCGCGCCACCGCCATCCCGCCGGAGGCGCACTATCCGCGCGGCGGGTGGGGCCAGGTCATCGACCGGATGGCGGCGTACGCCTGGAACCGGGGCGTACGTATCGAGACGAGTGCGCGGGTCGACAGACTGCCCGAGAAGCGGGGGCCGGTGATCGTGGCGACGACGCTGGACGCGGCCCGGGGGCTGCTGGGGGATGCGTCGCTGCGCTGGGACAGCGGCCGTACGGCGCTGATCGACATCGCGCTGGAGAAGAGCCGGAAGGACGCGTTCATCGTGTCCGATCTGGACTCCCCCGGCTGGCTGGAGCGCTTCACCGCACAGGATCCGTCGCTCGCGCCGGCCGGGCAGTCGCTCATCCAGGGCCAGCTGCCCATCGCCCCGGACCAGGCCAAGGCCGACGGGATCGCGCATGCGGAGGACCTGCTCGACCTGGGCTTTCCCGGCTGGCGCGACCGTACGGTGTGGCGGCGCGACGCCGTCGCCCAGGGCCGTACGGGAGCACTCGACCGACCCGGTACGACCTGGCGGGACCGGCCAGCGATCGACCGGGGCGACGGGGTCTATCTGGTCGGCGATCAGGTCGCCGCACCCGGGCTGCTGTCCGAGGTGTCGTTCACCAGCGCGCTGGAGGCGGTCTCCCTGCTGCTGAGAAAGCACCTGCCGGCCCTTGACCTCAAGCGCGCTTGAGGCTGAAGGGTGGTCCCTGACAGCACGGAACGAGCACCGTTCCGGACGGGCACGGCCCGGGACGGTCCGGTCCGGACGACCACCGCCCGGACCGGACCGGACCGCGCACCGGACCGCCGCCACCGCCCGGCACCGGTACGGCACGCTCGGACCAGCACACACCTCAGGGGAGCCCTCATGCACGCGATCCGCCTCCACACCTTCGGCCCGGCCGACCATCTGACCTACGAACGGGTCGAGGACCCGGTGCCAGGTCCCGGCCAGGTGCGGATCGCGGTCGCCGCGGCGGGGGTCCATCTGCTGGACACCGCGCTGCGGGAGGGTATGACCGGCCCGTACGCCGCCCCCGTCGAGCTGCCGACCGTGCCCGGCCGGGAGGTCGCGGGCGTGGTCGACGCGCTCGGCGAGGGAACGGACCCGGTCTGGCTCGGGAAGCACGTCGTCGCCCATCTCGGCATGAACCCCGGCGGCTACGCGGAACTCGCCGTCACCGACGCCACCCGGCTCCATGAGATCCCCGCCAGTCTGGACGAGGCCGAGGCCGTCGCGATGATCGGCACCGGGCGTACGACGATGGGCATCCTCCAGTTCACCACCCTGGGTCAGGACGACATCGTGATCGTCCCGGCCGCGGCGGGCGGTATCGGCACCCTCCTGGTGCAGTACGCCAAGAACGCCGGGGCCCTGGTCGTCGGACTCTCGGGCGGCCCCGAGAAGACGGCCCGCGTCCTGGTCAACGGCGCGGACATCTCCGTCGACTACACCCAGCCGGACTGGCCCGGGCAGGTCACCGACCAACTCGGCGACCGGCGGGCCACCGTCGTCTTCGACTCGGTCGGCGGCGACACCGGCCGGGCGGCGGTCGACCTCCTCGGCAAGGGCGGCCGGCACATCGTCTTCGGCTGGTCGAGCGAGGGGATCCACGACGGCGAGCCGCTCACGTTCACGGACGACGAACTCGCCGAACGCGGGATCACATCGGAGGGCGTACTCGGCCCGGTGATGCTCCAGAAAGCGGGCGGCGACATCCGCGTCCTGGAAGAACGCTCACTCGCCGAGGCCGCCGCGGGCCGGCTGCGCCCCGCCGTCCAGCGCTTCCCGCTCTCTGACGCGGCGGGCGCGCACCGGGCCCTGGAGACCCGGGGCACGATGGGCAAGGTCGTCCTGATCCCCCACTCCTGACCCGGGGCGGGCCCCCGCCTGGCCCGGGACGGACCTCCGCCGGACCGGTAGGGGTCCTCGCCGGACCCGGGATGGACCTCCGCCGGATCCGGGACGGACCCCCGCCTGGCCCGGTAGGGGTCTCCGCCTGGCCCGGGAGGACCACCGGCCTCCGCCCGGTCACCGCTTCCCCAGCCGCCCCAGCGCCTCGTCGGTCAGCCGGTACACCGTCCACTCGTCCTGCGGCTTCGCGCCAAGGGATTCGTAGAAGCTGATCGACGGGGCGTTCCAGTTCAGCACCGACCACTCAAGGCGCTCGTAACCGCGTTCCACGCAGATCCGTGCCAGCTCCGTCAGCAGGGCCTTGCCGTGGCCGCCGCCGCGCCGGTCGGGACGTACGTACAGATCCTCCAGATAGATCCCGTGCACCCCGCGCCAGGTCGAGAAGTTGAGGAACCACAGGGCGAAGCCGACCGGCTCGCCGTCGTCCGTCTCCGCGATGTGCGCGAACGCGGCGGGCCGCTCGCCGAACAGTGCCTCACGCAGTTGTTCCTCGGTCGTGCGGACCTCGTCGAGTGCCTTCTCGTACTCGGCGAGTTCGCGGACCATACGGTGGATCTCGGGGACATCGGCGGCGACAGCGCTACGAATCATGAGGTCAGCGTGGCCGCCGGTCCCCGGGCCACGCCAGCCGCGCCCGGATTGTGGACACCGGGGCTCGGCGCGCGCCGTACGCCCCCGGCTCAGCGCGCGAGCAGCGCCCGCGCGATGAACATCTGCATCGCCTGCAGCTCCTTCTCGCCGTCCTCGATGTCCCACAGACTGTTCTGGAGTACGCGGGCGAGCGTCCACGCCCGCGCCCGCTCCCGGTCGAGCCCCAGCCGCTCCGTCAGCAGATCGAACCGCCACAGGGTCTCGGTCGGCTCGAAGCGGTTGTCGAGGGCGGGCAGCAGATCGAACCCCGGGTCCCCGGCGAGCGGCTTGGGGTCGATGGCCAGCCAGGGTTCGCGCCCGGCGGCGAGGACGTTGTCGTAGTGCAGATCCCAGTGCAGCAGCCGGTCCCCGGGCTCGCCGATCACTTCCCGTACGGCTGCCGCGCAGTCCAGCAGCACCCGCCGCTCGTCCGGGTCGGCGAGGGACTTCACCGCGCCGGGCGCCTCGTCGAGCATGGCGGCCGCGATGTCGCCGAGCCGGCGCATCCCCTCCGGCGCGGGGACGGACGTCAGCCGGGCCAGCAGGTCCGCGAGAATCCGTACGGCGTCCCGCGAGTCCTCCACCGCGGTCAGGTGACGCCGGAAGTCCAGCCGCTCCAGCAGCATCGTCGCGGTCTCCGGGTCGTGTTCCAGCAGCCGTACGGAACCGTCCCCGTCCCAGACCCGCAGCGCCGTGGGCTCCCCCGCGCTCTCCTCGTCCAGGGCCTGGAGCTTGAGCGCCGCCGGCGTACCGTCCGGGCGCTCGACGGGCAGCACGAGCGCGCTCCAGCCGTGCATGGGGTCACCGGTCTGCCGCAGTTCCCAGCGCCGGAGGAACTCCGCCGCCCGCTCGGGCAGTACGGCGATGAACGCGCGGCCCGACTCCCCACCGTGTTTGTGCTGACTGGCCACCAGAGCCTCGGGCACCTCGATCATGGTCGCGATCGTACGACGGCATCCCCCGCCCGTTCCTCCCCTTTTTTGGCTCAGCCGCCCATCGGCCGCCCGTTTATGGCTCAGCCGTCCGTCAGCCGTCCGGCAGCCGTCCTCGTATGCGGTCGAGTGATCGCCGGATGCTCGCGGTGTGGGGGTGGTCGGGACCGAGGGCGGCCTCCGCGTCGGCCAGGGCCCGCTCGGTCAGGGGCAGGGCGTCCGTATGACGTCCGAGGCGGCTGAGCGTGCCGGCGAGGGTGTCCCGGCGTACGGCGGTCTCGGGGTGGCCGGGGCCGAAGGCGGCTTCGGCGACGGCCAGGGCCCGCTCGTCCAGCGGCAGCGCCTCCGCGTGGCGGCCCAGGCGGGTGAGCGTGTACGCGAGGTTGTTCAGCCGTATCGCGGTGGTGGGATGGCCAGGGCCGAGCGCGGCCTCGGTCACGGCGAGCGCACGCTGCCTCATGGGCAGGGCGTCGGTATGCCGGCCCAGCGCGCCCAGGGTACTGCCCAGGTTGTTCAGGAAGATCGCGGTGGTCGGATGGTCCGGGCCGAAGGCGGCCTCGGTCACGGCCAGCGCACGCTCGGCCAACGGCAGCGCCTCCGTATAACGGTCCAGGCGTCTGAGGATGTGCGCGATGGTGCCCAGGCGAATCGCGGTGGTGGGATGGTCGGGGCCCAGCTCGGCCTCGGTGACGGCCAGCGCACGCTCGGCCAGCGGCAGCGCCTCCGCGCGCCGCCCCAGCGCGCCCAGGATCCTGGCCAGGTTGTTCAGCCGGATGGCGGTGATCGGATGATCGGGACCGAACGCCGTCTCCGTGACGGCCAGCGCACGCTCGGCCAGGGGCAGCGCCTCGGCATGACGGCCCAGCGCATCGAGTGTGTCGGCGAGGTTGTTCAGCCGGATGGCGGTGGTGGGATGGCCAGGGCCGAGCGCGGCCTCGGTCACGGCCAGCGCCCGCTCGGCCAACGGCAGCGCCTCCGTGAGCCGGCCCAGGTCCTTGAGCGTGCCGGCGAGGTTGTTCAGCCGGACAGCGGTGGTCGGATGATCGGGACCGAGCTCGGCCTCGGTCACGGCCAGCGCACGCTCGGCCAACGGCAGGGCGGAGTCCGGTTGTCCCCGAGCCAAGAGGTAGTTGGCCGCGTCGGTGAGCATGGGGGCGACGCGTTCGGGCTGGGGAATGCCGTCGGTGTGCTCGGTCACGGCCTGGACGTGGGGCAGCAGTTGTTGCCAGGCGGGCCAGCTCTCGACCTCGCTCGGCACGTACTCCTCGGTGATCCGCCAGAGCGCGGCGACAGCGACCCGCGCGGGGTGGGGAACGGCTTCGGAGTCGGACGCGGCTTCGGGGTGGGGGGTGGCTTCCGGGTCGGAGGCGGCTTCCGGGTCGGGGGCGGCGGGTGTCCGGTCCCGGCGGATGCGCGGCAGCCACCGGTGCTTCTTCGCGGGTGGCGCGGGGGGCGCGGAGGGTGCGGAGGGCGTGGGTGGGTCTGGCGGGACCAGGGGGGCCGGTGGGGTAGTGGTACGGAGCACGGACTGAACCAGGCGGTGGACGGTGACGCTGGATTCCGTGAGCGTGATCATGTTGTACGCGGCGAGCAGCCCCAGGGCCCTGTCGACGTGGTCCCGGTCGGGCAGGGCGGTGTCCAGGACCGGACGCGGCAGGGGCGTGGGAGCGAGGTGGGCGAGGACGCGGAGCAGCCGTACGGCTTGGGGATCGGTGTCCTGGAGCGTGGTCAGGGTGAGGGACCAGAGGCGGGCGATGGTGCGCTGGTGGGTATCGCCGGGGGCGGCTTCGGCCAGTACGGCGGCGGGGTCGCGCCGGAGCCGGGCGAGATACGCCCCGGGTCCGATTCTGGTCCTGGCCATATAGGCACCGGCCTGGTGCAGAGCCAGGGGGAGACAGCCGAGTTCGTCCGCGAGTTCGGCGAGCGCCCCGGAGTCCGTGTCCGAGTCCGTGTCCGAGTCCGTGTCCGTCTGACCCGCGGTGAGGCCCCGCAGGACGGCCAGCGCCGCGGGCGGGTGGAGGGTGTCCAGGGCGAGGACGCTGCCGAAGCCCTGCCCGGTCAGATCGCGGCGGGTGGTGAGCAGTACCTGCCCTGAGGACAGGCGTCCCAGATACGGGCGTACCTGCGCGGGGTCCTCCACATTGTCCAGCACCAGCAGCCAGCCGGAGCGGCCCTGGAGCCAGGTCACCGCCCAGTCGGCCGCCTCGTCCAGCGGCAGGGAGGCGTGTACGGGGTGCACCGCCGCCGCCAGCGCGGCCAGTCCGCTGACGAGTTCCCCGGGCGACTCGGCGGTGATCCACCACACCGGGCCCCGCCCGTCGGCGAGCCACCGCCTGGCGTGGTGCAGCACCAGCGTCGTCTTCCCGACCCCGCCCATACCGGACACGGTCTGCGCCACCACACCCGCCCCGGCCGACGGCAGCCCCGCCAGCGACTCCAGCGCCTCGTCCCGCCCCAGGAACACCGCACTGTCCAGGCCGGGCAGATTGTGCAGACCTGCCACCTCGGCCTCCGACAGCGCCGGCCGCAGCGTGTCCTCGGGCAGTACGAGGACCCGCTGGCTGACCCGGACACCGTCTCCGGTGGCCAGCACCCCGGAGTTGTCGCGCACCGCGGCCGACCGCTCCCCGACCGCGGCCCGGTCCTCCGGCACGCTCATCGCTGGACCGTGCCCCCGTCACCCGTGATGATCACCCCGGAGTTGTCGCCGGTAGCGACCGACCGTTCCCCCGACGCCGTCACCCCCTGCCCCGCCGTTCCGCCCTGTCCCGCGGCCGGCTCCGGGGCCGGCTCCGGCGGCTCGGCCCGCGCGAACGACGTAGCGGCCCAGGCACCCAGCAGTCCCGCGATCACCGCCCCGGCCCCCGCCCCGGTCGCGATCCGCTCCGGCCGGTCCCACGGCAGCACCAGTTCCCCCAGCACCACACACAACCCGAAAACCGTCAGCGCCCCGACGATCACCAGCAACCACCGAACCGATTGCGTCACCTGAAACCTCCCGCCCGAGAACCAGCACCGTCGCTATCGTCCACCAGCGACAAACCCCACGGAAGCCGAAATCCGATACCGAACCGGCCGGTTGCCCGCACCGGACCCCCACGGGCCGCCGACCGAACCACCAGCCGGACCACCGACCGAACCACCGACCGGACCCCACGGAGGTGGCCGGGCCGCGGGACCGGTGCATCACCGATGGTCGCGAGGGCGCGGGTGACGGGTCCCGGGAGCGGGGCCACGGGTGGTCGATGCCGCGCGCCGACGGCATGCGGCCCGCTCAGGGGTGCGGGACGCGGGGGCCGGGGTTACGTTGTGGAACATGCCGGACTACGGACGTCCAGTGGAATTCGGAATGTTTCCCACACCCGATGCCACCCGGACCGAACAGGTGCTCGCCCTCGCCCAGCTCGCCGACCGGGAGGGCCTTGACCTGGTGGGTATCCAGGACCATCCGTACCAGAGCCGATTCGTGGACACCTGGGCCCTGATGGCCGTGGTGCTGGCGCGGACCGAGCGGGTGAGGGTGTTCCCGGACGTGGCCAACCTTCCCCTGCGGCCCCCGGCGGTCATGGCCAAGAGTGCCGCCAGTCTCGACATCCTCTCGGGCGGGCGCTTCGAGCTGGCGCTCGGCGCGGGGGCGTTCTGGGAGGCGATGGCCGCCATGGGCGGGCCGTCGCGGACACCGGGGCAGGCCGCGGGCGCGCTGGACGAGGCCATCGACGTCATCCGGCTCATGTGGTCGGATCAGCGCGCGGTGCGGTACGAAGGGGAGCACTACCGGCTCGCCGGCGCGCATCCCGGCCCCCGGCCCGTCCACCCGATGGGCATCTGGCTGGGCGTGATGGGGCCACGGCTGCTGAACGTGCTGGGCCGGAAGGCGGACGGCTGGTGCCCCTCGGTCAGCTATGTGCCGCCGCCGAAACTGCCGGACATGCAGCGGCACATCGACGACGGCGCCACCGCGGCCGGGCGCGACCCACGCGACATCCGCCGTCTCTACAACGTCTTCGGCGCCATCACCGACGGGCGGACCGGCGGCTATCTGGTCGGCCCGCCCCGGATGTGGGTCGAGCAGATCACCGCCCTGGTCGTGGACCACGGCATGGACACCTTCGTCTTCGGCGCCGAGTCCGACGACCCGCACCAGCACCAGCGCTGGGCGGCCGAGGTCGTCCCCGCCGTCCGCGAGGAAGTCACCCGCCACCGGGGCACGCCCGGCTGATCTCCCCACCACCCCCGCCCGGGGCCGCACCGCGCCGGGCCGCCCGGCCGGCGTTCCTGCCCGGCCACCTCGATAGGACCCACCGGTCCACTCCCCGGGCTGTTGAAGATCTGTTGAAGACACCGGGGCCTGCCCGCAACCCCATGCCCGGTCCCGAACCCACAACGGGGACCAGGACTGAGACCAGGGCTGAGACCGGCGACCGCCGCTCGGCACGTGCTCCGCGTCGCCGCCGTATCCGCTGAACGAAAAAGCCCAGCTGAGACGTCGTCTGAGCTGGGCTTCAGTGGAGCCCCCTGTCGGATTCGAACCGACGACCTACGCATTACAAGGGCCTGCAAGATCATGACGGGTGGTGCTGAGCGGTGCCACGGGATCCCGTTTACGCTGGTCAGGCGCTTGCAGCGTCGACCGCCATGACGGCGGGTCCGCACTGGTGCCATCCCGTCCGCTCACGCACCGCTCACGCATCAGGGTGAGGTGGCCCCAGCAGAACGTACGAAGAGAGGGGCTCCGGTTCGGAGCGCACTGCCACATCGCCATCGGCTAGGGTGCGCTCACACGTGGGGTGCGAGGATCCTCGCCTCTCCCACCCTCTCGGCAGGCGAGGGGTCCCGCGCATGTGGGGGTGGCCCCAAGGCCGAGCCCCGCAAGGGCTCCCTGCAATGGGTGGTCCCCGCACATGCGGGGGTGGTCCCCGAGAGCCTTGACTGCGGGATGTGCCGCACATCTGCTCCCCACGCATGCGGGGCTCCAAGCGGCTCGTGCTCGAGAAGATCACAGCAGCACCAAGGGCAGTTCGTCTTGGGCGTCACCGAGATGAACCGAGAGCCTTTACTTCGCGATGTCCTCGCTCATGGCCACAAAAGACGGAAGCTCAGGCTCCGCTGTGACAGGACGGGCTCGCTGCCCTAGTCTCTGCCCACGCGGGCTCTGTGCCCCCGGCCATCCAAAGCGGGAGGCCGCACAAGTACCCAACGCACCGTTCGCAGCGACGCCTTAGGTGTGCGGCCTCCCGTCCAAGAGCGCTTCAAACTCAAGGACGGGAGAAATTCTACCCATGCACCCTCTGGCCCAGCCTGCCCAGCCTCCGGACCCGCTCATCTGGCCACTCATCATCGCGATGATCATGGCTTCTCCCCAGCGGCCGTGGATGTGGGCAGTACTGGTGTCCGTCGGCACCGCGCTGTCCCTCTGGCACCGGCGCTGACTCGTCGGCGGGGGCTCGTCCACGGGCCCCCGCCCCCGGATCCGTCTGTTGCACCGAACCCGGATCCGCGCTGCGCCACACCAGCGACATGAAGGGCTCCCGGAGTGTTCCCTCACCCCTCTGCATCCGATGAAACACCTCCTCCCCGGCCGATCTCAGGAGCGCTTTCGGCGGCCGCCCGCTCCGCGTGGGCCAAGCACGACCGGAAGAGTGACGGCTGGATGCCTCTCTGGCGACATATGGCGGACAGCGGGAAAGTAGCCGGGAAGCTCTGGGCCGAGTGGCTGCCGGAGAGCGTCAAGTCCCAGATAGCAGAGGCCCTCCCCGGTGGGCAAAAAGATGCAGCCCTTTTGGTGACTTTCCTTGCGGCTACCCATGACATCGGGAAAATAACGCCCGCTTTCGCCTGCCAAGTGGAGCAATTGGCAGGCCGGATGCGGGACTGCGGTCTGGAAATGCTCACCGCCAAGGGGTACGGGCAGGATCGAAGGCTGGCCCCGCATGGCTTGGCGGGTCAGCTGATTCTGCAGGAGTGGCTGAAGGAACGCTTCGGGCTGGGGCCTCGTTTGGCGGGGCAGTTCGCGATCGTCGCGGGCGGGCATCATGGGGTGCCTCCGGGAAGCGAGCAGATTCACGATCTCCGGCTGCGCCCCCATCTCATGCGGCACACCGGAACAAGCGAGACGATATGGCGTCAGGCACAATTCGAGTTGCTGGACTGGTGCGCTGAACTGACCGATGTGGCCGCACTCCTGCCGTCGTGGCGTGAGGTCCGTCTACCGCAAACGGTCCAAGTTCTGCTGACCGCGGTCGTGATTCTCGCGGACTGGATCGCGAGCGCGCCGGAATTGTTTCCCTACGCGCCTGAGTCCTGGCATCCCGTGGGCCCGGAGGGAGAAGCCCGAAGGCTGCGAGCGGCTTGGGAGGGACTGGACCTCCCCGAACCCTGGCGCCCGAAGGTACCGACGGTGTCGCCCCAGCAACTGTTCGCTGCTCGCTTTCCGCACCTCAAGGGCGCCGATCCCCGTTCGGTCCAGAAAGAAGCCGTCCAACTGGCCTTGGAGATGAACCCGGGGGGGGTGCTGATCATCGAGGCACCCATGGGAGAGGGGAAGACCGAGGCCGCGCTCGCTGCGGCAGAAGTCCTCGCGGCGCGGTCCGGGGCCGGTGGGCTGCTCCTGGCGCTACCCACCAGGGCGACCGGAGACGCAATGTTCAAGCGGCTGCTGGCCTGGCTCGATGCGCTGCCGAAGGACGGGGCGCGCTCTTGGTCGGTGGTGCTGGCGCATGCGAAGGCGGCGCTTCAAGAGGCGTGGGCAGGTCTACTGCGTTCCGGCAGCCGCGCCGTATCGGCGATCGACCCGGACGGGGACGAGGGCATGGCTGCCGCACCGCGGGCGGCGGGCCCCGAGGCCAGGTGGCGCCCTTCGGGGCTTCACGCACATCAGTGGCTTCGCGGGCGCAAGAAGCAGTTGCTGGCATCCTTCGCCGTCGGGACAGTGGACCAAGTACTCTTTGCGGCGCTGAAGAGTCGGCATCTGGCACTGCGGCATCTCGCGGTCGCGGGCAAGGTCGTCGTGATCGACGAGGTGCACGCGTACGACGCGTACATGAACCGCTATCTGGACCGGACCTTGGAGTGGCTCGCCGCGTACCGTGTTCCGGTCGTACTGCTGTCGGCCACACTCCCGGCCGGCCGGAGGCAGGAACTGGCTGCCGCATACGCGGGACCGGAAGGTGCCGCGGGCGTCGAGATAGCCTCCGATGCGTATCCGCTGATGACAGCGGTGTCACCAGGCCGTGCCCCGATGATCGCGCGCCCGCCCGCAGCGTCCGACCGCGGTACCGAAGTCGTGGTCGAGCGGCTGGACGATGACTTGGACATTCTTGCCGATCGCTTGGAAGCAGACCTTTCCGACGGCGGTTGCGCGCTGGTGGTACGCAACACGGTGGGACGCGTGTTGGAGGCCGCAGAAGTGCTCCGAGAGCGATTCGGAACGGCGAACGTAACCGTCGTGCACTCGCGGTTTCTGGCTGCCGACCGGTCCGCCAATGACGCGGAGCTGCTGCGGCGGTTCGGGCACGGTGGTGAGCGCCCGGAGCGACATGTCGTTGTAGCGAGCCAGGTGGTAGAGGCTTCACTTGACGTGAGCTTCGACCTGCTGGTCACCGATCTGGCCCCGGTCGACCTCGTGCTCCAGCGTACTGGCCGCCTGCACAGACACCCTTCACAGCGTCCCGCCCGTCTCGCTACGCCCCGGTGTCTGATCACCGGAGTCGACTGGACCACCACGCCGCCCTCCCCCGTCGCTGGATCACTAGCGGTGTACCCGGGCGACTGGACGCTGCTGCGGGCGCTCGCCGCTCTTGAACCCCATCTTGACGGTTTGCCCCTGCGCCTGCCGAACGACATCAGCCCGCTGGTCCAGCACGCCTACGGCGAAGAACCCATCGGTCCGGAGGAGTGGGGCGAGGTGATCTCTGAGGCACGTGAGCGGCACGAGTCCCTGCTTGCGGCAAAGCGGGGCCGGGCGGATGCCTTTCTGTTGGGCCCGGTGCGTCAGCCGGGACGCCCCCTGTACGGATGGCTGGAGGCACACGCAGGGGACGCGGACGACAGCATGGCCGGCAGAGCGCAAGTGCGCGACAGCGAGGAGACCCTTGAGGTCCTGGTCGTACAGCGGGCGGCGGACGGAAGGTTGCGCACTGTGCCCTGGCTGGACAAGGGGGCACCTGGTGGAAGAGGGGGTCTGGATCTGTCCACGGACTTCCCGCCGGGCCGACGCGCTGCGGAGGCGGTGGCCGCTAGCGCGCTCACCCTGCCGGGACGCTTCAGCAAGCCCTGGCTGATTGATCGGACCATCCGGGAGCTGGAGAAGTTCCTGGTCCCGGCGTGGCAGGTGAAGGAATGCCCTTGGCTGGCTGGGGAGTTGCTGCTCGTCCTGGACGAGCGTTGTCAGACCCGTCTGTCAGGCTACGAGTTGAGCTATTGCCCCACTGAGGGGCTGCGGATCGCGGACCCCGTTGTGTCCACGGCCGATGGTGGCGCGTCCCACCAGGAAGCCGCGGATGCGGCGGATGCCCGGAGTCCGCTCGCGGACTGGAGGACTGTTGATGGTGTTACCCCTGAATCGGCCCATGCGAGGGGCCCGTTGACTTCGTCGCCGCCCGCCGCTGCCCCCGATGGGCACGGCTCCGAGCACAGCGGGCCTGCCGTGTTCAACCTCGTACGGGAGCCATGGCTACCCGTGCAGAGGATTGAGGACGGCGTGGTGGAGGAGATCTCCCTGCGGGAGGTCTTCGCACGGCCCGCCGAATTCCGGAGCATCGTCGGGGACGTTCCCACGCAGGAAATGGCGCTGTTGAGGCTGATGCTGGCCGTTCTGTACGACGCGCTGCAGGGTCCGGCGGACATCGAGTCCTGGGAGGAGCTGTGGGAGGGCGGGCCTGAGCCTTTCTCGGCCGTCCTGGAGTACCTGGATGAACATGCGGACCGCTTCGAACTCTTCGATGCCAAGAGGCCGTTCTTCCAGGTGCCCGACCTCCGCACAGGGAAGGACGACATTGCGCCGCTGAGCCGAATCGTCGCCGACGTGCCGACCGGTTCGGCGCTGTTCTCCATGAGACGGCCCGGGGTGGAACGTCTCTCCTTCGCGGAGGCCGCCCGATGGCTGGTGCACGCACACGCCTTCGATACCTCGGGTATCAAATCCGCGATGCAAGGAGACACCGAACGAGCCAGGGCAGGCAAGGTCTACCCTCTCGGCGTCGGTTCGCTTGGGCATCTGGGAGGTGTCTTCGCAGAGGGTGACACCCTGCGGGATTCCCTGCTGCTCAACCTCATCGCCTTTGAGAGTGCCTACCGCGACGGTGACTTCGGCCAGCGCATCGAGGAGGACAAACCGGTCTGGCGTCGGGAGATGCCCTACGGAGCCGGCGCTCGCAGTGGGACAGAAGGCGGCCCCGAGCCGCTGGGGCTGCGTGACCTCTACACCTGGCAGTCGCGGCGGGTACGTCTGGTACCGGACGGCGACTCGGTGACAGGCGTCGTCCTGGGCTACGGTGACCCGCCTGTTCAGCAGTCCCCCTGGTTGTTGGAACCGATGACCGCCTGGCGTCGCAGTCCTGTACAGGAGAAGAAGCAACGGCGCCCCCTCGTCTACGCCCCAGCCCGCCACGACCCGCGCCGGGCCGCGTGGCGGGGCCTTGAATCCCTGCTCCCCGCCCGCGGAAACTCGGCCGACTCCGGAGGCCGCACAGGGGATCCCCCCGCCAGAATCCGTTCCCGTATCGCCCGGTGGTTCACGGAGGTGATCACCGAGAGTGAAGTCGACCCGGGGATGCTGGTACGACTGCGCACGGTCGGAGTGGCCTACGGAACCCAGCAGTCGGTGATCGACGAGATCGTCGACGATGCCGTTCTCCTGCCCGTGGTGACGATGCATGGCGTCAACGCGGTCTACGGGGCCGCTGCGATCGATGCGGTGCACGACGCCGAGGACGCGGTGAACAGGGGACTTGGCAGACTCTCCGCCAACCTCGTCCGCGCCGCAGGAGGCGTGGATCCGGACACGGCCGCCGCGACGGCCCGTGACCTCGGATACGCGGCTCTCGATGGGCCGTATCGTCTCTGGCTCCGCGAGCTTGCCCGTCAGCCGGACCTGCTGGCGGCAAAACAGCATTGGCGCGAGATTGTGCGCCGACACATGCTGCGACTGGCTCGGCAGGAGATCCGTTCTGCCGGACCGGCTGCCTTCGAAGGCAGGTTCATCGATGTTCCCGGGGGATCCAAGATCCTCATGGACGCGGGCAGAGCGGAACTGTGGTTCCTCACACAGCTGGAAAAAGCCTTGGGGCAAGCACGGACCGGACCACAGCCCCAACACTCCACGAACCCACGCTCTTGAACGGCAATTCCGGGCCGGCCCCTGTCCGAGGGATCCCTCCAGGTGATTTTCGGCCACCCTCCCTGCTCTACCAGTCATCAGGAGAACACGCCATGGCACCCCAGACTCGAGCGTCTGCTGACGCCAACCCCGGCGGACCACCGCGAGCGGCCCAGTTGCCCTCGCTGCCCCAGATGACCGTGTCCCGCGTCGTGGGCCAGCTCCAGTCCGGCTACCAGTACGACTCCCCCTGGGCGGTGGCCAACGTGGCCCGTCTGCGCCGTGAAGCGGGACGGGACGCACATGTCTCCCCCGCCACCTGGGGTCTGGTGCACTTGGAGACACTGGCCGACCTGCGGGACGAGCGACGGGCAGCAGAACAGGAGTCTCGCGGTGCCGGCAACACCGCGCCCGCGTACCTGACCTCCACTGCCTATGTACGCCGGGAGGAGCTGGAGCACCGCGAGGACACCGCCGTGCATCTCGCCGTGACGCTGTGGGCGCTCCACCAGCAGTCACTACGGGATACCTCCATGCATGTTCCCGGATGGACCCTCGGCCGAGCAGTGCGACGGCTCGCTCATGGCGGCACAGGGAGACACGACGGGCATCTCGCCGAAGGCGGCGGAGCAACGGACAGCGACACTGCGGATTTGCGCGGCGGTGCAGCGACGCCCGAACCGGTCAACGAAGTCAAGGAGTCCGTACGGAAACGCTTCGTACGGGTCGGCAGCGCATCGGACGTCGAAGTGCTGGGTACCAGGCTGCGCGAATTGGTCCTGCTGCTCCGTACCGCGCGAATTCCGCTGGACTACGCGCACCTCGCTCACCAACTCCTCTGGTGGCAGGACGAGAACTTCCGGGACGATGTGAGGCGGGCCTGGGGACGCGATTTCCACCGCCGATACCGGCCCCGGAGCCCGGGGCAGGGCCGCAACGAGGTAGACCCGACCACCGGCCCTCTCCCCTCGTCCGACGACATGGACCTTGAGAACATCGACGGCGGCGACTGACACGGTCCCGCACCGCAGGGGCCGTTCGATGGCCTCCCCTCATCCCACCAGCGGCAGACAAGAGAACGGAACTCCCGTGACCCGCACGATCCTCGATATCCATATTCTGCAGAGCGTGCCACCGAGCAACCTGAACCGCGATGACACCGGCACGCCGAAATCCGCCTTCTACGGAGGGGTGCGCCGGGCTCGGGTGTCCAGTCAGGCGTGGAAGCGCGCCACTCGCGAGCGGTTCCAGGAGCTGCTTCCGCCGGAGGAACTCGGCGTACGAACCAAGAAAGTGGCGGAGGCGCTTGCTGGGCGCATCACCAACCTCGATCCATCGCTCGCCGACACCGCGGTCAAGCTGGCCGAGGAAATGCTGAACACCGTCACCGACTCCAAACTGGAAGTGCCGAAGCGGAAGTCGAAGAACGATGACGACGGTACTGCGATCGCTGAAGCAAAGTATCTGATGTTTCTCAGCGGGCGGCAGCTGGACGCGCTTGCCGAGCTGGCGGTGAAATCGAGCGGAGGCGGGGATGTCGAAACGCTCAAGAAGTCACTCAAAGGCAAAGAGCTGAAGGCCGAGGCTCGGAGTGCAGTCAACACCCGCCACTCGATCGACATCGCGCTGTTCGGCAGGATGGTCGCCGACTCCGCCGACCTCAACGTGGACGCGGCAAGCCAGGTCGCCCACGCGCTGAGCGTGCACCGCTCGGACATCGAGTCGGACTACTACACCGCCGTCGACGACCTCAATCAGGATTCCGAAACCGGAGCCGGAATGATCGGCACGGTCGACTTCAACTCTTCAACCCTGTACCGGTACGCCGCAGTCGACGTCGACGAACTGCATCGGAATCTCGGCGTCGGTCTGAGGGAGGACGAGCCGTCCGGCATGCCCACAGCCAAGGCCGTATCCGCCTTCCTGGAAGCGTTCATCACCTCCATGCCGACAGGGAAGATCAATTCCTTCGGCAATCACACTCTGCCCTCTGCCGTCCTCGTCACCATCCGGAATCGTCGGCCGTTGAGCTTCGTAGGCGCCTTCGAGGAGCCGGTGCCGAAGTCGGCACTGGGCGGCTTTCTCCGGGAGAGCTGCCGTCGACTCGCCGCCTATGTGCCGGACCTGCAGAAGCAGTACGGACTCGACGCCGACCAGACCTGGGTGTTCCGGGTCGGTGAGGAAACGGAGGACCTGGCAGCCCTGGGCACCGGAGTCACCCTAACCTCACTCCTTGATCAGGTCGGAGGCACGGTCGCCGAGCGACTGGAGTCCCGAACGTGACGACGATGCTGCTGCGTCTCGCCGGACCGCTACAAGCATGGGGTTCGTCCTCACGCTTCGTACAGCGCACCACGGAGAACGCCCCCACGAAAAGCGGTGTCCTGGGACTTCTTGCCGCAGCCGAGGGGCGCTCCCGAAGCGCAGACATCTCCGACCTTGCCGCGTTGCGCTTCGGAGTCCGGATCGACCAGCCAGGCTCGCGCCTGGTCGACTTCCACAAGGCCGAGAACGCGGACACAGGTCGGGTCATGCCGCTGTCCTATCGGTACTACCTCGCCGACGCTGTCTTCCTCGTGGCCGTGGAAGGAGAGCAGGAGTTGATCTGCCGCCTGCACGACGCCGTGGACGCACCACACTTCCTCCCGTACCTCGGGCGGCGTTCCTGCCCACCATCCCTGCCACTGCTGTTCGCCGACTCCCTCTCCGATCAACCGTTGGAAGCAGCCCTGCGCAATGTTCCATGGCAGGCGTCACAGTGGTACGTGCGGCAGCTCAAGCGGACGGCGGTCGCCACCGGACGAACACCGAGCACCGAGCAACTGGACCTGCTGCTCGACTGCGCTGTCGGTGAGACCCCGGACTTCTCCTCGCGCGACATACCGGTCAGCTACGACCCACGTCACCGGCAGTACGCCGTACGCGGCGTACGCACCGCCCACGTAAGTGCGCCCCCTTCACACGACCCGACCTCCCACCTGCGTCCGGTACTCGCTCCGCCAGGCCCGGGTACCAATGGCGGTCGCGCCGAGCGCGACGGCCCCCGTGAGGACGGTCCTGCTTGAAACACCCGACCCGCCAAGGACGTCTCCTAGGAACACCGATGTATCTGACTCGCTTCCGTTTCAACACTGCCCGGCGCGACGCACGACGGCTGCTGAGCTCCCCGAATCGACTGCACGGCGCCGTAAACGCGGCATTCCCCGATCCGCCTTCTCGCGACGGGAACGGCCCTCGTGTGCTGTGGCGGATCGACCCGGCACCGGCAGGCCGGATCGACCTCCTGATCTCCAGCCCGCACAGTCCCGACCTCACCCATCTCGTGGAACAGGCAGGCTGGCCGAGTCTGGGTGGAGAAGGCTGGAGCACTTTTGCCTACGGTGAGTTCCTGGACGGCCTCGGCGAAGGCGACCAGTGGGCCTTCCGGCTGACGGCCAATCCTGTGCACTACATCCGCCGCAAGGAGGATGCCCCCGGATCAGCCACGAAACGAGCCGCGCACATGACGCCCCGCCACCAAATCGGTTGGCTCCTCAAACACCAGGAGCGGGCCGGCTTCGCCGTGCTCCGCAGCAGGATCGATCACGATGCCCTGTCCACGGTGACACCCGCAGGGTGCAGCGAGGCTGACACGGGTGGGGAGATCGCCGTCCGGGTAGCCCAAAGCGTCCGCAGGACGGAGGCAGGGATCCCACAGACAGGGGATCAGCAGGGGTACGAAGTCGTCGTCCACACCCGCTCGCCTGTCCGGTTCGGCAAAGAACCGGACGAAAACGGCCCCGCCCCCACCAACGCTCGGTTTCCATCTGACGGCCGCACTCACTCCGGTCCACTGCGATCTTCCGCCTCCGATGTGCGCTTTGCCCAAGCGACCTTCGACGGCAGGCTCCAGATCACCGATCTCACAGCATTCCGACGCACCCTGACGCAGGGTCTTGGCAAAGCCAAGGCATACGGTTGCGGTCTTATGACCCTGGCGCCGGTGAGGTGAGGCCATGAGCACCATCAGCAGGCGAAGCCTTTCCTCCCCTCGGGAACTCACCCGTGTCAGCGATCGCGTCTCTTTCCTCTACCTGGAACGCTGCACCGTCCACCGTGACGACAACGCCATCACTGCGACAGATGCCGACGGCGTGACCCATATTCCCTCCGCCACCATCAGCACGCTGCTGCTCGGCCCCGGAACTCGCGTAACCCATCAAGCAATATCCCTTCTGGGTGAGAGCGGCGCTGCGGTGATCTGGGTCGGGGAACACGGCGTGCGCTTCTACTCCGGCGGACGCGCTCTCACCCGCTCGTCCGGACTGCTGGAGGCTCAGGCCACGGCGTGGGCGAACCGTCGCGCGCGAGTCGAGGTCGCGCGTGCCATGTATCGCATGCGCTTCCCGGACGAGGATCCATCAGGCCGTACGCGCGACGAGTTATTGCGTATGGAGGGTCGCCGAGTGAAGGAGTGTTACCGGCGGGAATCCGTCCGTACCGATGTGCCCTGGGTCAGACGCGACTACCATCGCGACAACTTCTCCGCCGGCGATGCTCCCAACCAAGGCATCACCGCCGCCGCCCAGTGCATGTACGGCGTCGCCCATGCTGTCGTCGCCGCGCTCGGCTGCTCTCCAGGGCTCGGTTTCGTCCACTCCGGACACGAGCGGTCCTTCGTCCTGGACGTCGCCGACCTCTACAAGACGGAGATTGCCATTCCCGCCGCCTTCGATGCAGCCGCTGAAGGCGATCACGACGTCCCCACCCGCACTCGCCGCGCACTGCGTGATCGCATCAACGCCACCAACTTGCTTGAGCGTTGCACAGAGGACATCAAGCGACTTTTCCACTACGAGGTCTCCGGGGATTCCGGAGTGGGGGTGGAGGAGGCCGATCATGTCGGACTCCAGACCGACAGCGGACAACTCCTCACCAGCGGGCGCAACTACGGAGACGAGCCGATCTGGTGACCGTCGTCATCCTCACAAACTGCCCGGCCGGGTTGCGCGGTTTTCTCACCCGGTGGCTTCTGGAGATCTCTCCAGGTGTGTTCCTGGGCTCGCCCTCCGCCCGCATCCGCGACATCCTCTGGGAAGAAGTCCGTACCTACTCCGGTCAAGGACGTGCTCTGCTCGCCTACAAGACCAACACCGAGCAGGGCTTCGCCTTCCGCACCCACGACCACGCCTGGCATCCCACAGATCACGAGGGCCTCACCCTCCTCCATCGCCCTGCTGCCCCACCTTCCGGTAGTCCCGCAAACCTTCAATCTGCATCCGGCGAACCACCCCGGCAGGGATGGAGCAAGGCGGCGAAGAGGCGAAAGTTCGGACGGTAGAAGCTGGAGGAGAGTTTTGCCGGAAATGCAAGCAAAGTCGGATTTTGGCAAAGTGGGTAAAATCCTGCTGCCGCTCTGACAAAGCCCCAGGTTGAGTCCTGTGGTCCCCGCGCCTGCGGGGGTGGTCCCCAGGTCGCCACCCAGCTCCTGGTCCTCATGAAGTGGTCCCCGCGCCTGCGG
Source organism: Streptomyces sp. NPDC055078 (assembly GCF_053607985.1). Classification (NCBI taxonomy): domain Bacteria; kingdom Bacillati; phylum Actinomycetota; class Actinomycetes; order Kitasatosporales; family Streptomycetaceae; genus Streptomyces; species Streptomyces sp. NPDC055078. The sequence goes on along the minus strand of NZ_JBSGUP010000003.1, from coordinate 2,987 downwards.
GGGTGGTCCCTGGCCGCGATCCGCACCTGGGCCCGCGCGAACGTGGTCCCCGCGCCTGCGGGGGTGGTCCCCGTCCGGCGCTGGTGTCCGGGTGGCAGATCTCGTGGTCCCCGCGCCTGCGGGGGTGGTCCCAGGCCATGACCGACGAGCACGGGACGGGCCGTGTGGTCCCCGCGCCTGCGGGGGTGGTCCCCGAAAGTTGTCGCCGGGCGGCCCCGCTCATCTGTGGTCCCCGCGCCTGCGGGGGTGGTCCCCTGCGCAAGTTCGCCTCGGAGGGCCGACAGCCGTGGTCCCCGCGCCTGCGGGGGTGGTCCCCGGCCCAAGTAGCGCACGCTCGTGAGCTGGACGTGGTCCCCGCGCCTGCGGGGGTGGTCCCGAGCTGCGGGATGGGTGGCTCGGCACGGTCCAGTGGTCCCCGCGCCTGCGGGGGTGGTCCCGCGAGCGCCTCCGGGTTGGTGGCCGCGCGGCGGTGGTCCCCGCGCCTGCGGGGGTGGTCCCACGTACCCACGACAGGTGCATGGCATGGGCCAGTGGTCCCCGCGCCTGCGGGGGTGGTCCCGAAAAGCTCGATGGCTATGTCGAAGGGGAAGTGTGGTCCCCGCGCCTGCGGGGGTGGTCCCCTCCCGGGTCCAACCGGAACATCGTCACCAAGGTGGTCCCCGCGCCTGCGGGGGTGGTCCCGGGTATCAGCCGGGGCCCAAGTTCACCAAGTAGTGGTCCCCGCGCCTGCGGGGGTGGTCCCCGCTTCTGGCGGCCGGCGAACGGCTCCACCGGGTGGTCCCCGCGCCTGCGGGGGTGGTCCCCAGGCGCCGGTGCTGTGGGCGAGGGCAACGTGGTGGTCCCCGCGCCTGCGGGGGTGGTCCCGGCCTGATGGAGGCTGGAAGCTGTTCCTAGCTGTGGTCCCCGCGCCTGCGGGGGTGGTCCACTCGATACGCAATGCCGCCCCGCTTCTGGTGGGGTGGTCCCCGCGCCTGCGGGGGTGGTCCCCATTCCTTATCGGCCATCGCCGCTCTCCTTCGGTGGTCCCCGCGCCTGCGGGGGTGGTCCCGGCACGTCATGCCTCCTGATACTCGATGCGGGGTGGTCCCCGCGCCTGCGGGGGTGGTCCCTGCTGAGGCGTCAGCCTCCGGCCGTAGTACTTGTGGTCCCCGCGCCTGCGGGGGTGGTCCCTTCTTGCCGCGCTCGGAGGTGACCACGCCCGGGTGGTCCCCGCGCCTGCGGGGGTGGTCCCGGGCTGGCGGTCCTCAACGCGGACGATCCAATGTGGTCCCCGCGCCTGCGGGGGTGGTCCCGGTGATTTCGTCGCGTACCTGGAGTTGAGGGTGTGGTCCCCGCGCCTGCGGGGGTGGTCCCTTGCAGAGGTACAGCAGCTCATCGGCAAAGATGTGGTCCCCGCGCCTGCGGGGGTGGTCCCCGTCCAGTCGACTCGGCTGGAGCTGTCCGGCAGTGGTCCCCGCGCCTGCGGGGGTGGTCCCCGGAACATCGTCACCAAGGCGTACGGCCACGTGTGGTCCCCGCGCCTGCGGGGGTGGTCCCCGGTCGGTCAGGTTCCGGGTGAAGGCGCTCCCGTGGTCCCCGCGCCTGCGGGGGTGGTCCCTTCGGCAGCACGGCCGGTACCGGTCTGATCCTGTGGTCCCCGCGCCTGCGGGGGTGGTCCAAGAGATTCGGTACGGCGTCGATTACTGGTCGGGTGGTCCCCGCGCCTGCGGGGGTGGTCCCCGGGGCCAGGCCGCCGGGACTCAGCCCAACACGTGGTCCCCGCGCCTGCGGGGGTGGTCCCTGCGGCACCCGCTGGGCGATGCGGGTCGACAAGTGGTCCCCGCGCCTGCGGGGGTGGTCCCCGGTCGATGGGCGTGTTCGCGCCCGACGAAGTGTGGTCCCCGCGCCTGCGGGGGTGGTCCCGGCATCATCGTTGACGCGAACAATCGGATCATGTGGTCCCCGCGCCTGCGGGGGTGGTCCCTGCTGCGCGGAGTGGTTGGCCCCATTGGTGAGGTGGTCCCCGCGCCTGCGGGGGTGGTCCCCGCCAGCTGCTCACCGGCCACGGCGAAGGGCTGTGGTCCCCGCGCCTGCGGGGGTGGTCCCTCCTTCGACGAGGCGCAAAACGGGACGGGGGAGTGGTCCCCGCGCCTGCGGGGGTGGTCCCGGGACCAGACCGACGGCGAACGTCTCGGGGATGTGGTCCCCGCGCCTGCGGGGGTGGTCCCGCCGCGTCCACCGCCGTCCAGGTGCTGTTGTCGTGGTCCCCGCGCCTGCGGGGGTGGTCCCGGGGGACCGGATCGCACGGACGACCGGCGGCGGTGGTCCCCGCGCCTGCGGGGGTGGTCCCCCATTCCGAGATATCGTCCGGGCAGGTGCTGCAGTGGTCCCCGCGCCTGCGGGGGTGGTCCCTCGAACACCGAGCTGGGCATCGTCATCGAACGGTGGTCCCCGCGCCTGCGGGGGTGGTCCCGAGGACGGGGCGCTGACTCCGGGCAACAGCGGGTGGTCCCCGCGCCTGCGGGGGTGGTCCCTGGCGGATGCGCGCGAGCCTGCCGCTGAGTCCGTGGTCCCCGCGCCTGCGGGGGTGGTCCACGCAGCCGCTGCCCGGTCAGCAGTTCAATGGCGTGGTCCCCGCGCCTGCGGGGGTGGTCCCGTCCTCGTAGACGGGGCCGTTGGGGTGCTGGGGTGGTCCCCGCGCCTGCGGGGGTGGTCCCCGGTGGTCGCCTGCACCTGGAGTGACACCGACCGTGGTCCCCGCGCCTGCGGGGGTGGTCCCAGCGGGCGAGTGGGCGGTGAGGTCGGGGTCGGGTGGTCCCCGCGCCTGCGGGGGTGGTCCCGGGGGTGGGGCCACAGCACTTACGACAGTGCCGTGGTCCCCGCGCCTGCGGGGGTGGTCCCCGCGGCTTCCGCGTCGGCGAGATAGACGACGGGTGGTCCCCGCGCCTGCGGGGGGGGTCCCCATCCATGGCGTCCACGAACTTCCTCGCTCTCGTGGTCCCCGCGCC